>JAGOCE010000005.1 GCA_017998915.1 Candidatus Ozemibacteraceae bacterium | reverse complement strand
TGAGGTGCTGGATGGCGAGCGTCTTGACGCGGAGCAGGTGCGTCATCGCCTCTTCCGAGCTGATCCAGAGAGGTGTTTCGGGCGGAGCCGAGCGTGGATACACGCGTCTGATCATATCCCGGAGTTCTTTCTGGGCCTGGACGAACTTCGTTTTGTACTGGACGTATCCGTCTTTGTTCTTCAGCCGGAAGTAACATTCCGACATGCTGTCATACAACTTCATGCGGTTCTGGAGATCTTTTTCTGATAGATCCGACAGGATCTCGTTGAATTTGGAAAGGGCTTGGTCGAATTTGCCGGCCGTATACAGCGCGTTTCCCTGGGCAATTTCGGGATGCGTGATTGCCGCCAGCCGTTTCGCTTCCTCGTAGGCCTCGTCTCGCAGAGGGGCATCGCCTTTCGGCAGCTTCCGCTTCGAAAGCGAGAGGGCCATTCCCTGATCGAAGGCCGTCATGGCGGCTTCGACACGATCCGTATCCATGTGGCGTTCGGCGAGGGCCATCTGGTGGGAAATCCCCGACGACGAACGATATGAAGCTTCCGGTGTTCCTTTTGGAGCCTTTTTGTACGTCGCGTAATCGACGTAAATCCGGTCGTGTGAGAAGCGCTTGATGTTCGATTTGAAGATGGTGCTCAGGAAATTGTAGATCAAGAGAAGCAGAACGATCGTCGCGACGACGACGGGCCAGCGTTTCGGTTCCATGCTTCAGAACCTGCCGTCCGCGTCGGTGCTGCAGAACGTGCCGGGGTTCATCCCTTCGGCGAGCTTGACGCGGCTGTACAGCTTGGCAACGATGTCCAATTCCTCGTCGCGCCGGTCGGCATGGCGTTCGTCGATCCTGCTATGGACCCGGAGGGTGATGAATGCCGTCGCCGACGCATTCGCCGCGTTTGCGGTGTCGACGGGGACGATCTTCACGTAATCTTCACCGGAAGCGGCGTTCGGGGCGAACTCCTGCGCGTAGGGTTTGAACAGAAAGTCGGCGATATTTTCGAGAACGACCTTTTCCTTCGCTTCGTTCTCGGTACCTGAATACTGCGATGCAGGTCCCTCGGTGAAGGTGGAGGACGCTTCCTGGAACCTGAGCTTCCCGGGGGTCTGGGTGCGCTTGACCTTGCCGTCGGCGCTCCAGACATACTCAACCTTCAGCACGTCGATCTGCTGGCGTGCGGGTGGAATGGCGGCTCCACCGGCGCTGTCGTCGTAGAGAATGTAGTCGAGCGGGGTCCTTGTATATTGAAAACAATACATCCCGAGTTTCTTTTCGGCCGGGTTGACGGCGTAGAACCGGTAGCAGGCGGCGACGTCGCGGCTGATCTGGTCGAAGAACCAGCGAGCCTCCGACTGCATCTGGCTCATCGAGACGTTATACCGCATCGTTTCCCGGCCGCCGAAATAGATCTTCCATGCGTAGCCCATCAGGAACGTGACGATGACGACCGTCACCATCATTTCCATGAGGGTGAAACCCCGGCGCAGCGGCATCGTCTCAGTTCTCGGCATAATTCACCACCACGGTGCCGAACCCGAGGCTGAACGTGCGGTCGGGCTCGCGCCACCGGACTTCCATCTCGATGCGGTATTTCGTCGGGTGGGCATCGTCGTCGGCGTTTGCTGCCACCTTCGTCTCAAACCGCTCGTAATAGGTCGGCCAGGTGATCGAGGTATCGTCCGATTCGACCATCTTGCCCTTGACCTGCTTCCAGTCGTGGAACAGGCCGAACGTCGGATCGTCGAGTTCTCGTCTGATCCCGGCGAAGCCGAGACTCCGGACTTCGTCGATGATCGTCCGTCCGAGGCTCTGGGCGATCATCAGGTTCTTCGCCTGGGCCGTCGTCTTGTGGCTGCTCTGGAACAGCACGATCAGGGGGAGCATGCCGAACGAGAAGATGAGAATCGTCATCAGCAGCTCCGGCGTGGAAAATGCCGACCGGCTGGAAAACCGCGAGTTGTCGGCAGAACGCCCGGAAGAAGGAGTGATCACTGGGTGGCTCCGGAGAAATGGAGGTGCTGGATTCGCGGACTCATGACGACGACATGGGCTGCGATCTCGTGAGCTTCGGTGTTCGGTTTTGCGTCGTTGTCACGCTCCTGGTCTTCGAGGAACTGGTTGATCGTCCAGGTTTTGTCCGCCGTCTTCGTGAAAAATAATGGATTGTTTACATCGTGAAACACCCAGAGGTCGCCGTCGATGCGGGACTTCTTCATGAAAAAGTTGCAGTAGTTGCCGATGATCGAGTTGACCTTGTCCCGCAGGTCGGGCAGCTTGAGGGACGTGCTCCACTTTGCGGGAATGTCCTCGGGATTCAGACCGCAGTCGCGGAAATCCTGTTCGCTCATGGCTCCGTCAGTGGTGCGGATGCCGGCGAGCGAGAACACCGACGCTTCGATCTTCTTCCCCTTGCCTTCGATGATCAGCTGGCACTGGTTCAGGTCGGGCAGGGTGCCGTTGCTGTTGAACGGGTAATAGACGATGGTCAGGTGGCTGTCGCTGCGCGTGCCGTCGCTGGCGCGCGCGGCGATGATGTTGCCGCGGATCACCGCCGGCTTGTAATTGTCGCCGACGAAGATCATTCCTTTTCCCTTGTAGACGACCGGGCCGGACGTCTCGAACGTGTCGAGCCAGTAGAGGCCGTCGAGAATCCAGAAGCCGTCCTTGTCTTTCGGGATCTCCGCCGTGCTCTTCAGCTTGTGCGTGGCGGCCTTGAAGAAATACTTGAAATTGGTCGGGTAAAAATTGCGCAGATCGGAATCGTTCATGGCCGTCGGGGACTTTGGATCCTGTGGTTTGATGACGAGCCCGACGAGAGAGCCGCCGGCGTGCCAGAGCAGCTTGGCCGGCGTGGTGATGTTCCGCCAGGCGCCCACGGCGAGATCCTTGACGCCGCTCCAGAGCGCGTCGAACAGGCCTTCGGCGTCGCGGAAATTCCCGTAATTGAGGCTGAACTCAGGCATCTCGAGGCGCGGGTAGTTGTTGGTCGTGTCGAGAATGCGGATGCCGGCGGCATTCCGGATGATGAAATGGCGGACTTCGGCATAAATCTTCGTCTGCTCATCGACGTCGGCGTCGTTGAACAGGTTGCGGTGCTCGATGCGCAGGTCGGGGTCGGGGTCGGGCCAGGTGTCTTCGATCTGGTTGGGGGCAAACGCGGCCTTGCGGCGCTGCGGAACATATTTCCAGGGGAAGCGGCAGAACGGGCCCGCCGGGAAGAACACCTGTTTTTTCCGCGTGCCCCGGATATACTCCTTCTGGAGCTCGCTGATGCCGGTCGTAAGAAACTTGCCCAGGTCTGACCAGGTCGTCTTTTCGCGTTGCGGCAGATATCCCTTCTTGTAGGTATTGTGTTCGAACATCTGCTTCTCGCTGTCGGACATCGTCTCGAGGTCTTTTTTTGTGTTGTCGAGGTTGTTCCACCACGCGTAGTCTCGCCCTTCCCACAAAGCTCGGGCAGGGAAGGGAAGATAAGATAATCCATTATATGTATCGGAATACTGGAACGCGAGGTTGAAGCCGGGCCTGCCGTCCGTGCTCGTCTGCATGAAGGCGCCGTACATCTCGGCCTTGTCGGTCGAACCCGGATTCGTGTCGGAATTCTCGAGACCGATCACGGCGGGGCCGTGAATGTAGACGCGCGACTGGTAGGGATGGTTCCAGAGAACGAGCCTGCCGTTTCCCCGGGAAAGATCGTTCGCAACCTCGCTCGAGTCGCGCGGATCGACGCCGAGGCAGCTGTACAGCGTGTAGTTCCGGCCGATGGGACCGACGTTCACGACTTTCATGTCGCGGGTGATCTGGAACAGGAACCGGCTTTTCTTCAGGCCGCTGGTGACGGCGACGGTGACGTCGAACCCGACGCTCAGGTAGAAGTCCCGGGTCATCGTGTTGTCGAACGACTTGTCGGCGCGGTCTTTCGGGGTGTAGACGCACTCCGGCTTGCTGAGCGGGCGGTGGTCGATCGGCCGGCAGTCGGTGATGCGCGGCTGGACCTTCTCGATCTCGAAGCCGGCGCGCGTCATGTGGAGCGAGATCAGCGCGTTCGTCTGGGTGACGTAGTTCTTGAACGGCGGCAGAACGTCGAGGAGCGTCGGGTTCAGGCCCGTCGAGCCGCCCTTGTCGCGATAGTCGGAGGTGGACAACTGACGAAGCAGCGGCCCCTTCTTGCCGTCTTCCGAGCCGTCCTTGAACAGCTTGTAGAGCTGGACGGTCGCTTCGTCGGCGGCGGCCTCGGCCAGCTGCTGGGCCATCGTCGCATACACCGAAAACGCCGCCTGGGTGTATTCCGTGCTGGTCGTCTGCTTGAGGAACATGCCCATGAAGGCGAGGAGACCGAGGATCAGGACGGCGATGATGTAGGCAAAACCGCGTCGGTTCATGATCTCCCCCTTTCGCCCGCTCTGGAACAGGCTCGCTCTCGACAAACGTGCTCTTTCCAGTCTATCAGACGCCGCGAAAAGCGTCCACTATTCCTCTTTTTCGCCGAACACCTCGGCGGTGAAACGCCACAGCTTTGCGTCAGCCGCGAGGCTCTTCCCGTCGGCGCCGAGATGGCTTCCCGGCGGCAGGCCGGCCTTGAGGCAGAGATGGTTCAGAAAGGTGTCTCGGTCCCAGCCGTATTCCGTCGGCACTTGCGGCAGCAGCAGCCCGGACCCCGGATACTTACGCAGCAGGAGCCCATCACGGCCGACCTGGATCTGGGCAAGGTCGGAAACGGGTATCATCGGTGAGAGAACGGAAATCTCGATGTCGATCTTCGCCAGCTCGCCCGGTTCGACGACGGGAAATCGCGGATCCTCGGTCGCCGCGGCGATCGCCATATCCTGGATGCCCTGCGAAAGCGGGGCCCGCCCCTCGATCAGCCCGATGCAGCCGCGCAGGTCGCCATCGATCTTCAGCGTGACGAAAACGCCGCATTTCTCCGCGAATCTCGGGCTCTTGAGCGTGAGGGCCGGCCGCCCTTTCCCGCTCAGGACGGCTTCGAGCGTCGTTCGCACCGCTGAGAGCGCTTCCCTGTGAAACTCGTTCATCTGATCCTCCGGTTTTCCATTTTTCTGGGAATCCGCCTTCGATGTCTCTCGCTGGGGCGGAGCTGCGTGCCCCGTCTGTGGCAGTGCCGGGGGAAGCCCGGGAGCCTCGAACACTACGGCGGCATAGCCGACAACCCGCTCCGGCCCGGCTTCGTGGCTGGAGTCGGTTCGTTCGATCACTCGGACCGTGGCGGATGCCGCTTTCATCACCGTGAGCAGCGCCGTAACGCCGTTCAATCCGCACAACTCTGTCCTGCCCGCCTCGCAGGCTTCGCGCAGACCGTCGGGATCGAGGGCTCTGACGGCCTCGAGTCCCTGGGTGTCAAGCTTTTCCGCTTCGGCCGCATCGTGATAATGCGACCAGTCGGTCGATGCCACGAGAAGAATGCGTTCAGACCGACCCGAGAGCTTTTTCACCAGTTCGCGCCCGAGAAGAGAGCCGTTTCCCGCCGGGCCGCCGAGACTGAGAAACACGGAGGGGCGGAGGCCGATCGCCTTGATGAGGAAGGGCAGAACGACTTCGATCGAATGCTCCTCGGCATGCTGATCGGGATCCGCGATGCAGACGCCGGCCTCGAGCAGCTCCCGTGACGCACCGGCGTCTGCCGGAACCGGCCCCAGCGGCGTATCGAACGCCCCTTCCGGCCACACCGAGATCGTGGGCCGGCCGGACCGGTGATCGAGGCCGAGAACATACACCCGGTCGAACCGCTGACCTGCAATCGCCTTGAACGCCTTCGCCGCCGTCGGGCCGGAATATTGATACCCGGCGTGCGGCGCGATCAGCCCGACGAGTCGTGAAGCGGTGCCAACGGGAACGATCTCTCCCGCCTCGCCGAACAATCCGTCGAGAACCGTTTCAAGTTTCGCCGGATCTCCCGGATAGAACAGGTCCGCCATGGCCGCCGGCCTGACCTGCGCCTGAGCCGCGCAGACGCTTAACGCCAGCATTCCCGCCGCCAGGAACCCGTCCCGGAATACCCTCCCGAACCTTATCATGTATCTCTCGCTATAGAATAAGTGGGTTGCATAGCACGTGCCCGGGCGCGCTCCGACGCGCCCTGACAACCATCTCGAGCTCTCTCTCCTTCGAACTTCTGTCTATCTTCACGCCTTGGTTACGCCAGGGTGTGAAGATAGGCGGGAGTGAGCTGGCCTGATGCGATTTCCTGCACGGCTCCTGCCATGAACAGCACGCCGTTCTTTTCCTGCGAAATCGAGAGATCGCCGCCCGGCATATGGACCGTCACCGGCGACTGCAGCTTCTTCGCCCTGATACCGGCCGCCGTGACAGCCGTCGCGCCGGTGCCGCAGGCCTGTGTCATGCCGCAGCCACGCTCCCAGACATGAACGCGAACTTCGTGGGACGAGAGGATCTGCACGAACTCGACGTTGATGCGCCGGGGATGATTCGCGTGTGTTTCCAGCCAGGCGCCTGCGCGGACCATCTTGTCCTCGTCCCACGGTTCGTCGATGAACAGCACCGCATGGGGGTTCCCGACGTTCACATGGATGGGCTCGAGGATCTCCCCTTCCCAGTCGAGTGATTTGCGGTCTTTTTCGCCGACCAGCTCGCCTGACGAGACGAGATCGAACGAGGCCGAGCCCATCTCGACGCGATACACGGCCGTGCCATCGCCTGCGCTCTCGAATCGGACTTCGCGAATGCCGCCGCCGGTTTCGACCAGCACGGGTTCGATGCCGAGACAATGGTTCTTGAACAGGTGGGCGACGCATCGGATGGCGTTTCCGCACATTTCGGCCTCGGTTCCGTCGGTGTTGAACATCTGCATCCGGCAATGGTGCTTCGGATCACGCGGATCCATGATGAAAACGATGCCGTCGGCACCGATGCCGCGCCGGGGATCACAGAGAAGCTGAAGGATGCGGGGTTTCTTGAGCCGGGAAAAATCCTGTCCCACCTCGTCGAAAAAGACGAAATGATTTCCCAGGGCGTGCATTTTATGAAAAGAATACATGGCGACTCCTCTCAGGGATGATTTGTCACATCAACCGGCATTCGATCTCAGCAATGGAATCAGTTTTGTCGTCGCAACGAACACGATCAACACTCCGGCCAGGAACAGGAGCATCTGCTTCAGATCCTCACGCTTCAGCTGGAGGTTCTTCCAGTTGCCGGCCGTGAACAGCAGCCCCATGAACGGAAGAACCGGCAGGCCTACCCCCGCCAGCAGGGCGCTCGACACGGCAATCAGGAACGAAGCAGCCAGAAGCAGGATATTCCTTCGCTCGCCGAGCCCGAACCTCAATGCGGCCTGATAGAAAATGCCAAAAAAGAGAAAATCCGTCAACCCGATCAAAAAAGGCATGGCCGGCCGGGGACCGCCGAGAATGGGGAATCTGAGAAGAAAATAATGGATCTGCTCGCTCCGGATGATGACGGCCGTCGCCCCCGCCGAGACGCTCCAGATGTCGGCGCAGGTCGCGATGACGGCGATGGGAATGAGATGCGCCTTCTCGTCGATGCCGCTGCCGATCCAGAGACCGATTCCCGCTGCGAGAAGCAGCTGCGCCAGCCCCAGGGCGAGAATGCCTGACGGAGGCTCGGGCCAGGTGTCCTCGACATGCTCCGAGACGGCTTCATAGACGGCGTTGCGCGCGTGAACGAGACCGTCAGACGCGGCGGCGACGGGCAGCATGGCATGAGCCGCCGAGACGAACAGAACTTCGCCGGGCACCGCTGCGGCGGCATTGATGACCCGGCCGCGCAGCACGAGGGGCTTTGCACAAAGAACCACCAGAGCCAGCCCGATCGCGCCGGCGGCGAGATAGGTGCTTCGATGCCACGACAGACGCGTGCCGGCTGCGACGAAACAGATGGCAAGCGCAACGAGAAGGGACGCCGTGAAAAACAGGGCCGTGGTCTGCGACCAGGCGGGCAGAGCGCCGCCGAAGTGGAGGGCGGCAGAAAAAGCGGCGATCCAGCCGGTGACGGCTCCCGCGAGAGGCTTCCAGGAGGGGCGGGGGATCGTGTCGCCGCCAGCAGGGACGCTCTCGCCTGTTCCGGTCGTGAGGGGCGTGTCGCCGGTCACCGTTTCGGTGTCAGGGTCGAGATGCTTTCCGAGGCCAACCGGACAGCGTCGGGATCCGTTCCGCTCTTCACAGCGTTTTCATAGGCTGCGACGGCGAGTTCTTTTTTCGACAGCTTTTCGTAGATCCGGCCCATGTGGAGATGTACTTCGCTCGAGATGGGCTCGTGCGACAGCCTGAAGATCTTCAGCGCTTTTTCCTGGATATTACGGGCGTCTTCAAACTTTCCCTGGCGATATTTCACCCAGGCGAGCGAGTCGAGATACGTCGCCCGGTTCGGCTTGTCGAGCTCGATGGCCTTGTTGATCAGCTTTCCGGCTCGCTCCAGTTCGAGATTCTGGTCTGCCAGAAGGTAGCCGAGCGTGTTCGCCAGGCTTCCGTTGTCGGGCATCAGCTCGACCATGCGCCCGAAAACCCTGATGGCGTCGTCGAAACGACGCTTCTCGAGGAACGCCGAGCCCATCACCGAGAGCACGCGCAGATTGTCCGGGTTCCGATCGAGAAGGGTTTCCCATTCCTGTCGCGCCTTTTCGAAGTCGCCTTTTTCGAAATACACGACGCCGAGATTCAGCTGGGGGCTGATGTCCGACTGGTCGGTCGCGATGGCGCTTCGGTAAATCCGTTCGGCCTCGACGAGGTCTTTCGTTCCAAGGTAGACGTTGCCGAGGTTGATCCGGGCTTTCACGTTCGAGGGGTCGAGGGTTAGAACACGGTTGAACTGCTCGATCGCACGGTCTTTTTCTCCCACGACCGAGTAGACGAGGCCGAGGTTGTTCAGGGCGTTGACGTGTTCCGGGTCGGACTTCAAGACCGCCTCGTATTCGCGCACGGCGTCGAGATAGCGCGAAATCTCGTGGTAGGCGACGCCGAGGTTGTAATGCGCCTCGGGCGGCAGGTTCGCGTCGAGGGCGAACGCCGCTTCGTAGGCTTTGACGGCCTCTTCGGGCTTTCCTTCGAAATACAGCGACATCCCCAGCAGATACGAGGTGTAGGCCTGGTTTTTGTCGATCGCGAGGGTGCGACGGAGGTAGCCGGCCGCTTCCGCATATCGTTCCTGCTGGAGATACAACTTCCCGAGATTACGGAGCGCTTCGGCATACATTGGTTCGATCGCGATCGCCCGCTTGAGCATGTCTTCCGCTTTCTGAGGCAGATTCTGCTGGAGATACAGCAGACCGAGGAAGTTGCAGGCCTCTTCCGAATACGGATCGAGCGATTTCGCCTTCAGAAAGGCTTCTTCGGCCTTCTGTTCCTGTTCGAGCAGCAGGCTGTTCAAGCCCTCCCGGATCAGTTCCTTCGCCATCTCCTTGGCCGTCCGCGCGTCGGCAGGTTTGCCCGCTTCCTGGGCCACCTGGGAAGGGTTTTGCGGAGCCGCGATGAGCGGCCCGGTCGCCGGAAGCAGCGAGAGAATCAGGGCCAGCAGGCGGCCGGTTTTGGGGCGAATGGGGAACATGCGACCTCCTCGAACGCTCACAGGTCTTCCTTGCGGGCGTCACTTTCTCGAATGGACTCGTTGATAGCGTCTTCAAGGTCTTTGAGAATTTTTTCGACGACGAAGGCTTCCTTCTCGATTCCCTGGGCGGACGCGATATACAGGGCGTGATTACCATCCTTGATGGCTCTGAGGGAGCGTTTGGCGTATTTCGAAAGGTTGTCGGTCGAGGCGAGCCCCGATTTGAAGATGGAATCACGGTTCTGCATCGGGGCCTGGGACAGCACGCCCATCAGAAGATGAAACCGCGAGGAAAGGCCGCGAGACATGTCGAGGACGGAACGGGCGCGCTTGTCCGATGGGGCGAACCTGTAGCGGGCCTGGTGGCGGGGGTGCGTGAACGGCTCTGCTTCCTCGGCCATGAAGTGGGCGGTTTTGAGAAGGTTCTTGCACATCGTGAGTTGTTCGTTCATCGTTTTCGAGACGATCATCGTCTCCTTGATCTCCTGCACCGCAGGCGCGGGATCGGCCTGGAACAGGAGCGCGGCCAGAGAGAGAAGTTTCAGCCAGCGACGGTTGACGAGCATGGGTCCGTGGCCCTCCATTCACATATTCTACATCCGTCGCGGCTTCGTGAGCAAACCGCGACGTCCCATCCCCCGAAGGAAGCGGGTTAAGCCCCTCTATCGGAACAAGTCGCCCGTCTCTTGACGTATCATTCTTTCAGCATTATGAATGAATTGCACAAAAGCTGAATCACAGAGACCACAAAGGACACGGAGGAAACACAGAGAAAATATATCGTTATACATATAAATTCTCTGTGAAATCTCTGTGCTCTTTGTGGGCTCTGTGATGAAGTCTTTTCATTTCTGATAAGGAGTTCATCAATGTCACGACAGGTTGTTTCCACGGACAAGGCTCCGGCGGCGATCGGGCCGTATTCGCAGGCCATCAAGGCGGGCGGTTTCGTGTTCACCTCGGGCCAGATCCCGATCGACCCGACCTCGGGGAATATCGAGGCATCCGACATCACCGGCCAGACCGAACAGGTCATGAAGAATCTCGAGGCCGTGTTGAAAGCCGCCGGCGCCGATTTCTCCAAGGTCGTGAAAACGACGATCTTCCTCGTCGACCTCGCCCATTTCGCGATCGTCAACGAGATCTACGCCAAACGCTTCCCCAAGGAACCCCCCGCCCGCTCCTGCATCCAGGTCTCCAAGCTCCCCAAAGACTCCCTCGTCGAAATCGAAATGGTCGCTCTTGTCTGAACGGCATTGAGGCGGCAAAGGGTGCCAGCAAAGGGACATACCGAAAGCCGCCCGCAGGGCGCACTTCCTATTGAATCCTGCAAAATGAAAACCAGCTTTTGTACTTTTTCTCCGGTTCCCGTATCCTCCCCTATACGGGAGGTGGACCATGCGTACAAAAGGGAAGCCGGAAGAATTGGAGCGGATCCGCTACGGGCGGTAAAGGCGGTGGCTGACGGAGTGCCGCAGAAGGAAGTTGCGAAGGTGTTGGGAGTAGACCCAACTACGGTGTGCAAATGGTTCGGGAAATTCTTGGAAGACCCCGAGTTGCTGCGGACCAAACCGACCGACCTCACTAGTTTGTTGAGGGCCTTTATTCAACATGCGTGGGGCCATGCAGCATGAATCTTGTTTATCATTTTCCAATACTCAATAATTGAGTCCTGTAAAATGAGCGCGAGTGAAAGCACTGATGAAACGAGGTTTGGATGAAACTCGGGTTTGGAAATCGGCATACAACGGGCAAGGCCCGTGGTGGAACGCTGGTACAAGTCACATGAACGAGGCTTTCCCGAAAGGGTTCTTTGATGATCTTGGTCTCGTGTCACTGCTTGATTTGATCAGGAGATTCCAATGTCAGTCGTGAACTGTCGGATACGGAACCGGACGTCTGGTGTTACAAAAGGAGGCGGGGGTAACCCCGCCTCCTGCTCGATATGCCTCTTTGCAGCGGCACCCATTGTCGCTTCAATGCCGTTCAGACAAGAACAACCATTTCGATTTCGACGAGGGTGTCTTTGGGCAGCCAGAAACATCTTCCGCGTTGGCTTCTTGGGATAACGTCGTCAATTCAGGGGGACGTCACCTGGCTTGATGTAATATTCGACGAACCGGCCACGAACTTGGCCTGTCTGATAGTTGCCAAGATCTCCCGTGTCACCCGCCGAAATAGTGCTTCCTGCGCGCGTATATTCCGATGGATCGAGAATTTCGAACACGGCAAAACCGATGATGCGAACCGAAGAACCGAACGCATATTGCGAGGGAAGATATGCGCCGTTGGGGTGATCCTGGCCTTGGAGATCGTAAATTGCAGCTGCGGTTGCATTATGAGTGTTATTAATCGGAACTTCCGGAGGAATGTCTGTGATGGGGATGAGAACCCGACGATTGGGAGGATATGTGGCGTCTCCATTCACGCGAAAACTTACTGCCTGATCCGTTGGTCCTGACTGGTTCCCAGGTTCGGGGATAATGCGGTCGTTCATCTGGAGGGGCTGATTGAAGCCGTATTCGAAGCGATCTCTGTAGTCGTTGGCTCCGCCCCCGGTGGTATTGTCCGGATCGATGACACCGTAGTTGCTTTTCTGTTTTCCCGTGACGGGAGTATCCTCTCCTTCTGCAAGTTCTTTGGTTACCAACGAGCCTAGTAGAACATTGTTCAGCACGAGACGTTTAGCTTGGACATTGTGGTGATAATGGCCTCCAAGGAAGGTAAACGTTCCTCTTGCGTAATTTCCTGAAATATACTTTACATAGTTCGAGTTCGATGTCCGAGTTCCCAATATTGTAACGGAGCTTTTGATCTGGGATCTGAGGAAACTTGCGGTGTGACCGCTTCCCGTGTCGGGATTTCCAGAATGATTCTGGCATCTCGGATCGAGTGGCGCCGACAGGGTGAACGGCTGATTCGATGACGTATCTCGGGAATTGATATCTGAGAACCATGTAGCACCGGATCTCCAAGGGAACGTCTTATAATGCATCCCTGTGAAGGCGAGACATTCATCATATGCGGTTGTCGCAGATTCCCCGGCGTGAATACCTGATTCCCACAAAGCCAGATCAAGCGTTTCAGGAGCAAAGCATTGCGCGAAGAGGAAGCCCCCGAGTTGAACATGCTCACGAACCTTTTTCGTGACTTCCCATTTCATCTTTTGAACGTTGGTGCCTTTGTTGAACCATCCGTCCGCGTTGTCAGGAACAGGTCTCCCGCCGTTCGTATATACTTCATACTGAGGCTTGGGCTCGGATCCCGGATCGCTTGTGAATCCGGTTGCGAACGACAGCAGATTCGCATATTCGAGACATTGCGGTCTGTCGGGGTCGGTTTGGTTACAAATCTTAATTGAGGAAATTGTTCGCCACAAGGTCCCATCCGCACAAGCCTTCTCGGTACACCGTCTTCTCGCGTTTTGGCAGTTGGTCACGGTATCGCTTGGTTCGGGATTGTATGTGCCTCCCCAGGATCCGGAGGATGCTGTGAAATAGCTCTTACAGTAGCTGCACATGCGATTTCTGCACGTCGTTCTCTTTGAAGAGCTGCTTGTGGAACCTAACAAGCGTTTGTCATAGAAATTTTTACACGTATAGCCATAGTAATAACACCCGCCGTTGAATCCTGTGAAATCTTCATGGTGAAGGTGAACCCAGTGATATCCATCCAAGGCCCCGGCTAGAATATCCCCATCGTAGATCCGGGTGGCGTTGGACGGGGCGTAGGTGGCATTGCGTGTCCACCCGTTTGCGTTGACCGAGGGAGGTTTACTATACGTACCGTATGGAATCCTTGCCTCACGGAGGGTTGTTTCAACAGGGTCTGGGTTGTCCTGGGACGAATAGACTGCGATTCTGGGGCGATCGTACAACTCCAGGGTGTTGGGATTCACCTGATCGAAGACGGCCTGCACATTTTCGCGACCGGTAATGATGGTGTAGTTAACGCCATAATCAGTGAGTTTTGAAATAATAGCGTCATCATATGGCAAAAAGAACGATCCGCCACGATAACCCAGCAGCCAATACACAGGGGTATACCCAGGGTCTGACTCCTCGATCTTCAAACACCAGAATGCGACACCGTATGCCCTTTCGTATCCAAGGGTTGTTTGAGCTCCGGTGTCCATCGGAACGAGAATCATTTTGACATCATCCGGCGTCGTCGGTGGCTTGCTTCCACCCCCGCTTCCGAGTTTGAGAATGTATTCGGATCCGCTGGCAAAAGCATCTCCGGAACCGAAAAAATCGACCGAATAGGTCGTTTTGGTGAGGTCTTTCACCACGCCATGGGGAATGGCCAGCGGAACGATGGAAGCGCTCATCGTTCTGTCGTTTTCACGTGAAGCGGCAACTCGCGCGGTTGTATATCCGTAAATCCTGGAGAAGAAGAGACCGACGGGTTCTGAAGCTGTCACTTCCAGCGTGTTAGATGGATCGATGGTTATTTGAACGTTTGCCAACTGGTCATCAGAGTATCCATTCTGGCGAATGACATCAAGAATCTTGGCTTTTACAGTATTTTGGCCGACTTGGGAAAGGGGAGCATTTGTACCGGAAGTTAATTCGATCATCTTGTCGTAACCGGCTTTCCAGCCAGCATTGACAGCTGTTTCCAGCCGGTTCTTCTGATAATACATCCACCCCACATCTGTCACCACCGCCGTTAATCCGATGAGAAAAACGGCGGCCACCGCAGTCATTATCAGAATCGAACCTCTTTTTGAATAAAACATACTATTTTCCCCCTTTTTTCAAACATTCCAGTGAAATTGTGATTTTGGGTCCTCGCGCCTCTCCGGGCATTGTAAATAATGGGGAATGGCGAGTGGGGGAGGCTCTATTAGCGCGTGAATACAGCCACTGGCTTCTGATATAAAGCAGCGACACTCAACGGAATGACTGGTTTGCCGGAAATACCCATCGTGACCGTAGAATAGAAAGGCGTATACAATGGCGACTCGTAAGAAAGGGTCACTCTCACAGCCTTCCCTCCGGTTGACATGGTGACATCAGGGGACGACTGGACCTTGAATGAGGTGTTCCACCATGCTGGTTTTTTTGAGGTTGCATAGGTTTCGATCTCGGAGGGAGACCTTCCCGTCGTTCCGTTACTTTCGGCAGCCCACTTTGCCGTGGCATTTGCAATTTGCTGAAGGGCTATGATGTTGTAAAACGCGAAGCCAAAATCAACGATCCCCCCAGTGAACAGAAGAATAACCAGAGGGCATATGAGTGCGAATTCAACAAAGGACTGACCTCGCTTCTGATATCTCATGCTGAAACCTCCATTCGAGAACCGGGCAATTGAACGGTGAATAATTCCGCAGAAAAATTACCCAGTGGCAAATATGTTACAAGCTTGAACAATGGTGGTAAATAAACCTCTCATGCTTTCCATTATTCCTTTGCCTCGGTGGCAGACGCCCAAACGATCACTTCGGGTTTGCCGGTTATGGCTTGAAAAATATTCCCAATGAAAGGAGTGACCATCTCAATCCGGCATCCGACACGGACTGTTATTTCTCGCGATGCGTCTCCAACTCCTGAATATTCAGGCTCGGGAAGGGTGGGACTGGTAGGATTGCAGTAGTTGGCCGGATTGATGGCTGGAGATCGATGAGCAGCGAAGGCCGCCTCTACCTGGGCAAGAGAAGGATGGGTCGTGCTGGTGAAAACATTTCGTGCAACCAGCTGATTCAGTCGCTTCGAGCCTTCACGTGCCGCTTCCACGCATTGGAGATTGATGCACGACCATATATGGAGAATGCGACCAAAATCGACAATAGCAAACACAAGGAAAAGGAAAAGCGGCAATACAAGCGCCAGTTCGAGCGTAGCCTGTCCGGTTCGGAATCGGCTGTTCATGGGGATCTTCTCCTGTGTGGAGATATGTACAAAGGACGCTCCGGTGTAATTATTCGCAAATATAATGCCAAAGGCATCATTGCGAAAATCCATAGGATGATATAATAATGTCACGGGAGAATTGGAATATCAATTTCTTTTTTCAGCAATTCTCGGTTAGCGGTCTGATACTGAGTTCCGCAGGGATGTGAGGTCGGTTGGCAATAGGGGACACCGAACTGTTCATGCAGCGAGCTTTTCTTTCTGAAACCGCACTGCATAGGCTGCAGGTGAAAGATAGTCCAGCCCCCCCCGACGACCATCTTTCAGGATGCAGATAGCGGCTCATTCGTCACTACCTGCAAGCCGGAATGATGATCGGGGGGCTGGCGGGAAAAGAGTGCCGTTGCCCACCCTTGGGACCGCAAGTTCCTCGGGTATATCATGGCGCTCCACAAACTCCCTCGTCTGAAAGTGGCGCCACAAAACGTGGAGAGGTTCCGGAAGAAAGTGCGGGAACTGGTCAGGAAAGGCCATGGATGCAATCTCGGTTTCTGGATCAAAAAGAAACTAACCCCGATTATTCGAGGCTGGGAGATTACTTCCGCTTTGCCGAGGTGCGGCAAACGTTTGAGGAACTCGACAACTGGCTGCGCCGAAAAACGCGAGTCATCATCTGACGACAACTCAACAAAGCCATGGGCGCGAATGAAAGCACTGATGAAACGCGGTTTGGATGAAACCCGGGCTTGGAAGTCGGCTTCCAACGAGCGAGCCCGTGGTGGAATGCCGGTGCAAGCCACATGAGCGAGGCTTTTCCAAAAACGGTTCTTTGATGATCTTGGTCTCGTGTTACTGCTCGATTTGATCAGGAGATCCCAATGCCAGTCATGAACTCCCGGATACGGAACCGTACATGCCGGGAGCGTGAGAGGAGGCGGGGGTATCCCCGCCTCCTCTCGATAGGAAATTACAGACCGTCAGAGGGGAGGGTAGTGGTATAGGGGGGCGTGACCTGGAGGAACGCCCCGGTATAAATCGCTGCTCCGACGAATCTATATGCCACCAACGCGCCGTTGTTGTCATACACAGGGGTGGTAACGGTATCCAGAGATGTGATCGCATACCAGCCAGCTGGCAGGTTTTCTATTGAGACGTTTCCGACGGCGTTCGTCGTGGGTCGGTGAATGATCGCCGGCTGGCGGGTATCGCTGCTATCCGGTTTATACCACAGGGCGACCTTTGTGTTGGTGACGAGAGCGTCCGTCGTCGGATTGCGGATCGTACCCGCCAATGCGCCGGTAGACGTGAAAGCGGGACTGATTGCGATCGTTCCTATGTTTTTACCAGCTACGTTCAGGCCGGCGCCGTCGGCGACCGTGCCATTGTTCGCGGCAACTCCTCCGACGAAAAGATTGGTGGTGCTTGCGACGATGACCACATTCCGGTCTGTGAATCCGGTTTTGGAGAAGGTGACCGTGTATTGGCCTTCGGACACCCCATACAGAATGAATGAACCGTCTTCCAGGGTACTGGTGGTGAGGGCGCCTACGCCGAGAGAAACGTTGGCAAACATCACAGGCGTGCTGTCAGCAGCGCTGACGAGTTTTCCAATGACGGTATAGGATGCAGCCACCTGAGCAGCGCCCGGTTTGGGACGCAAGGAAAGGTTCTGCTCGACATTGGAATTCGCAGCCAGGTTGATGACGGCATAATTCTTTTCGTAGATGCCACTTTTATCATAGGCTTCGATATAATAAATGCCGCCCGAGATACCCGTAAACGAATAGAAATTGCTGTTCTGGGCATCGCGTTCCGCGACCAGGACGGCATCTCGATATAATCGGACGGCGATGTTCGCATCAGTGCTCACGATCGGGTTGCCGGTGGAGAGATCGAGCAACCGGCCATACAGCGTCGTGGTTCCGACGACACTGACCGTCGGAGAAGCAGTGCCAGTCGTGCTGGTCGAAGCGGTGGAGGAGCCGGACGGGTTGGAGTCGCAGCCGGTCAGGATGAGGCTGGCCAGACAAACAACGAGGGCGAGGCCCAGATAAAAGCGGGTTGAGAGACGCGGGACGGAAAACATGCGTTCAGGTCTCCTTTCGGGACGGGTAGATGGCTTGTTCATGGAATCTTCTCACTTTTGATGACGAATCTGAAAACGGACTTTTCGGACGTTACCTATGCCGGTTCGACGATGAGCCTCTCACCGGCTTGTACCCCTCGTTTTTCACGCACTCCGGCAGGCAGTTCCAGGACTTTGGCCGCGTTGCGGTGCCAGCCCGAAACTCCCCACCAGGGAGCCAAAACATCATAGCATGCCACGACTTGGTTGTCCTTGTCGAGAAAAATCGCATCGATCGGGTACCCCATGAACATCATGTGGATCGACGTGCATGGTTCGATCAGCAATCCTTCCCCCGGCTGGAGAGGAGATGTGAACATCAGACCTCGCAGACGGCTGATAAAGGTATCGGCATATCTGGCCCGGTCGGCCAACAATTCGCCGTTCGATCTTGTAACTCGATACGATGGCAAGGGCGGATGATACCTCACGTGGCATTGCCGAAGACATCATTCAGTGGGCATGGAGCTCTTCCCCATTTCCTCGATGATCTGGTAGGCGGCAGGCCCCATGATGACGATGCCGACATTCGGGAAAATGAAGAAGACCAGGGGAATCATCATTTTGACCGGCGCTTTCGCGGCCTCTTCCTCGGCGCGCTGCCGCCGCTTCTCGCGAAGCTGGTCGGATTGAATGCGCAGGACCTGGCCGATCGAGACGCCGAGCTGGTCAGCCTGAATGATGGCAGAGACGAAAGCCGAGAGATCCTGGTGGTTGACACGTTCGGCCATATCCTTGAACGCGTCGCGACGTGACTGGCCCATTCGGATCTGTCTGAGGGTCAGACTGAACTCGTCCGGAATCGGACCGCGCATCTTCTCGACGACCTTGTCGCAGGCGGCGTCGAAGCCGAGGCCGGCTTCGACAGCGACGGTCAGAAGGTCGAGGACGTCCGGGAGCTGGCGGGTGATTCCGTGCAGCCGGGTCGCGATCTTGTTCTGGAGATACATGCGCGGAAGCAGTGTCCCGAGGCCGATTCCAACGAACGCGAACAGCCCGATCTGGCTTGGCTGCATCTGAACGACGAAGCCGAAGGCGATCATGACCGAGGGCAGAATGACCCGGAACAGGTTCTGGATGACCATGAACTCGCCGACCGTGAGACCGCCCGGATACCCGGCCTGGGCAAGCATCTTCCGGAGCGAGCTGCGCTGGATCTGCCGGATTTCCTTCGGATCGCGCTTCCCGGCGAGGCCTGCCAGGAATGGCCTGATGACGCGGTCCACGAACGGCTTGTTCAGCTCCTCATCCTTGATTGCCGCGGCTTCACTTGTGGTAACGCCCCCGTCGAGCTGGGCGAGGCGGTTCTGAATGTCAGATTGCGCACCGGAAGGGAACAGCAAAAGAATGACGAGGAAGACGACGGCGGCACCGGTAATCATAAACAGAGTGTTCATGCGTCTCTCCTTACACTTCGATGTCGACGATCTTCATGATGATCATCATCCCGATGACTTCCCAGATGAGACCGAAGATCAGCAGGAACCAGCCCCTGTACCAGCCTTGTTTGAACGTGAACAGTTTCATCATGAAGGAAGGATTGACGATGTAGATCATGAGTCCCAGGCCGACAGGGAGAGCGCCGACGATGAAACCGGAGACCCTCGCCTGAGCCGTCTTCGTCTGGATGTCGCCTTTGATCTTTTGACGCTGTCTGATCGTCGCGCCGATCTTGTCGAGAATCTCGGCGAGGTTGCCGCCGACCTGACGCTGAATGAGCACGACGGTCGTGACGAGATCCCAGTCTTCGTTCTCGACGCGCATGTTCAATCCGCGAAGGGCGTCTTCAAGGTTCAGGCCGAGGCTGTTTTCCTTCAGCACCCGCCTCAGTTCCGTGGACATGGGCGGCGGAGCCTCGCGGGCGACCATTTCCATCGCCTGCAGAAGCGAATAGCCGGCTTTCAGACCGTTCGCGATCATGATCAGGGCATCCTGGATCTGGTTCCCGAAGGCGGCGGACCGCTGGGATTTCATGATCGTGACCCAGAGATTCGGCACGAAAAATCCGACAACGCCCAGCCCGAGACCCATCAAGGGATTCTGGGTGATGAGCGTCCCGAAAATTGCCGGTATGATCGTGGCAAGAAAGACAACCGAGACGAATTCGTTGGCTTTCAGCGGAACGCCGGCTTTTGCAAGCTTGTCGGCGATTCGTGCCGCCATTCCTTTGGGGGTAAGAACGAAACCGACATTGCCGAGGAGCTTTTTGATGCCCTGTTCATCGCCACGCGTCTCTTTGACCCAGTCATCTTCCCCTTCTTCCGAGCCCTTGTCACGCTTTTCATCATCCTCGTCGGGAGGGGTGTACTGCTTGGCGATCATCTCGGATTCGACGAGATACTGCTCCATGCGCGCGCGAACGTCTTCCCCGGGCGCCGATCCGAAGAGGGAAAACAGCAGGAGCGTGAACAACAGCGCCGTAATGCCTGCTACAACGATGAAAATCAGTTGCACGCCATCACCATCCTTTGGAGGAGTCGGTGAAGACGTTCGGCGGCAGATGTATTCCAGCTTCTTCGAATTTGGATGCGAATTTAGGTCTGATGCCGGTTGCCTTCAGGCGTCCGATGATCTTCCCTTTTTCATCGACACCGGTCTGTTCGAACCGGAAGATGTCCTGCATGACGATCTTGTCGCCTTCCATGCCCTGAATCTCGGTCAGATACGTGATCTTGCGTGAACCGTCCTTGAGGCGGGACTGCTGGATGATCAGGTGGACGGCCGAGGCGATCTGCTCGCGGATGGCGCGGACCGGGAGATCCATGCCGGCCATCAGGACCATCGTTTCGAGGCGGGCGAGCATGTCGCGGGGCGTATTGGCGTGGCCCGTGGTCAGCGAGCCGTCGTGACCGGTGTTCATGGCCTGGAGCATGTCGAGCGCTTCGCCGCCGCGGCACTCGCCGACGATGACGCGCTCGGGGCGCATGCGGAGCGTGTTCTTGATGAGTTCGCGCATCGGAACGGCGCCCTTGCCTTCGATGTTCGCCGGGCGTGTTTCGAGGCGCACGACATGCGGCTGGCGCAGCTGGAGTTCGGCCGCGTCTTCGCAGGTGATGATGCGCTCGTCTTCCGGAATGAAGGAGCTCAGGATGTTCAGCGTGGTCGTCTTTCCGGAGCCCGTGCCGCCTGAAACGACGCAGTTGAGGCGGACCTTGATGCAGGCCTCGAGAAACTTCGCCATGTCGTCCGTCAGCGTGCCGAAACGCACCAGATCGGCGATTCCGAGGGCTTCCTTCTTGAACTTTCGGATCGTGATCGTCGGCCCGTTCAGCGCGAGAGGCGGAATGATCGCGTTCACGCGGGAGCCGTCGGGAAGACGCGCGTCGACGTACGGAACCGATTCGTCGATGCGGCGGCCGATCGGTGCGACGATGCGCTCGATGATGCGCATGACGTGATCGTTGTCCTTGAACTTGATCTCGGAAAGGGTCAGCTTCCCTTTCTTTTCGAAGTAAATCTGGTAGGGGCCATTGACCATGACTTCGGAAATGTCGTCATCGTCGAGCAGCTTCTGGATCGGGCCGAACCCGATCATGTCGTCCAGCAGAACCTGCGTCATCGACTCCATTTCACGGGGCGAGAGAGAGATGTTCAGCTTGCTCCCTTCCTCGGTCGTGACCTGGGTGATGCGGTCGCGGAGCATGCCGCGCTTCTTTTCCTGGTTCGTCTCGGTCATGATCGCCTGGGGCATGTCGTCGATCAGCCGCGTGTGAACCTTTTCCTTGAGCCTCTCAAAACCGGTGATTTCGCGGGTTACCGCAGATTCGAGGATGCCGGATTTTTCTACGGACTTCTTTTCCTCATTCAGACGAGAAAGTAAACCACCCATCAGACGTTACCTCCCTTGATTCAAGACCCGAAGTAGGATGTTTTTGAACTTGTCGATGACACTCTCCTGCTCTTCCGCGGGAGCCTCTCTCTCCACGCCGGCGATCGTCATGGCCATGTCTTTTATGGTTTTGGCCAACGGAGTGTCAGGGGATTTTACCACAAAAGGTTCACCTTGGTTAAGTGCCTGCTGCGCCGTCGCCATATCCATCGGAACGGTCGAGAAAAGCGGGATGGCAAGCCCCGCTTCGATATCCTTGCAGCCGATGCCCGCGTGCGGAAAATCCTTGTTGAGGACCAGCTTGATCTTGTTCGTGTCGAACTTGATGTCGGAAAAGGTCTTCAGACACAGCTTCGTATTCTTCAGTGAGCTGATTTCGAGCGTCGCTACGAGCAGCACGAGATCGGTGCGATCGAGAATGGCCAGCTCGAGATCGCCGATATGCGGTGCTGTGTCGAAGATGATGAACTGATAGTTCTCCGATACATGGTCGAGAATCTGCTTGATGTGCTGGGCCTTGATCGACTCGGCATATGCCGGTTCGATCGGCGCCAGAAGCAGCTCGAGACCGCTGGGGTGTCGAACCGTGTTTTTCTCGATGTCTTCGGGAGCGACTTCGTCCTTGTTGTCCTGGATGATGCCGTAGATGTTCCTGTTGCATTTCTGGTTCAGCGTGATCGCGACGTCGCCGAACTGAAGTGACGTGTCGATCAGCAGCGTGTGCTTGCCAAGCCTGGCGAGGCTCACCGCAAGGTTCGTCGCCAGCGTCGTCTTGCCGACCCCGCCCTTCGTCGAGAAAAACGTCAGGACCTGCGCCTTCTGCTCCTCGACGAGCGCATCGGGCGTGTCCTTCACCCATTGATTGAAGACATTCAGGATCGCTTCGGAAAGCTCGCTTCCGGAAAAGGGCTTCGTGAGGAAGTCTTTCGCCCCGGCTTTCATCGCCCGGCGGAAATACTCCTGTTCGCTCTGGATCGACATGATGATGACCTGGATGTTCGGCCGCTCCTTGGTGAGCGTTTCCGTGGCCTTCAGGCCATCCAGCTTCGGCATGTTGATGTCCATCAGGACGACGTGCGGCGACAGCTCGCGGATCAGCTTGAGAGCTTCCTCGCCGTCGCCGGCTTCGCCGACGACGCGTACATTGTCAAGGGTGCTCAACATGCGGCGCACGTTCGAGCGCAGCTCGATCATGTCGTCGGCAATGAACACCTTGATGCGTTGCGCCATTCACTTCTCCCGGGTAGAGGGTGACTCCATGTTTAAGTCAAAAAACATATCACAGGAGGTCTTACCCGGACAACGGAAAAGCGCGATATTCAAAAAAATCCTGTGAATCGCTGGTTCCGCTGGCAGCGGCCGATCACCAGCGCAGGGGGAGTTCCATGAAGGTTGCGAGCAGCGCACCCAAGAAGATATCAATTCCGAGATAGAACCTGTATCCGGTCTGCCCGGCCGTGTTGTGAATCGTTTTGTCGCGGTATGCCCCGCTCTGGATACTCGCCAGGAGCATGGGAAGCGCGTCTTTGCCGAAGTTCAGCCTCTGAATAATGATGGCATGCGGGATGCCGAGAATGCAGGAATACAGAAACGTGCCGATGACGAACTTCGTGCCGGCCAGCGCCGCCAGCCCGCCAAGAAGCTTCACATCCCCCATGCCGATGATGCCGATCATGGCCGGGCCCAAATACAGCGCGATGCCGACGAGAGTCGCGAGAAAACTGTAGCCGAGACCGGGCCAGCCATACCACCAGGCGTTTGCCACCCAGCCGATCAGGATCAGTGGAAACGTCAGCCAGTTGTAAATCTTTCCCTGTCGCATGTCGGTAACCATGCCGATGGCCGCGCCAGTGAGCGCGATGAGGCGTATCCAGAGGTCAGGCGGTTGTGGAACGGTGAATTCGAACAAGGCTTTTTCTCCTGAAATGCTGCCTGAATACTAGCACGGTCTCTTCATTCACAAAACCCTAGATCGCGGAGGGACCACGGAACGGGGAAAACGCAACAGGCCGCCCGCGATGGTCGGACGGCCTGTTGCTTCTCGAGGAACGAGCGGTTCAGGTCGTGACGTAGCCGAGAACGGTTGCCCGGATGTTTTTCAGGAAATCCTGGCTGGCCTTGATATCGGCTTCGGGCTCGCCCTCGCGGTGCAGGAACACGACACCGCCGGCTTGCTCGGCGAGAATGCCGGAATCCGGGTATTCGAGAAGCGCCGGGGTGTCGATGAGGACCAGCTCGACCCTGCGTTTGAGCGTGTCAAGCAGTTCGATCATCGAAACCGAGCCCAGGAGCTCGACCGGGTGTGGCGGAATCGGGCCGGCAGTGATCAGGCCGAGATTCTTGAGCATCGTCGGCTTGACGATGTTCGCCGTTGACTGGCCGCACAGAGCCGTACTCAGCCCGGTGTGGTTGTCGGTGTCGAAGATGCGGTGCAGGACGGGCCGCCGGAAGTTCGCATCGATCAGGACGACCGAGTAGTTGGCCTGGGCGAACAGGATGGCGAGATTCGCCGTCAGCGTGCTTCTCCCCATTCCCGAGCGCGAAGAACAGACCTGGATGATGCGGGTGGCGTTGTCGGCGAGAGCGATCTGGAGATTCGACACGAGGGTCCGGTATGGCTCGAGCCGCCTTGAATCAGGCTCGTTGAGAACGATCAACCGTTCGTCGTAGCTGGCGTGATGAACCGAGTCGGGCACCGGCAGGGCGAGGCGCGTCGAAGAGAGGGGCGACATCTGGAGCAGGTGGGTGGACGGCCTGGACTCGTAGCCTGGAGCCGAGACGAAGACTGGGGTGGGGGCACCCACAAACTCCGCCTTCATCGGAATCGGCGTGTAGAGGAGGAAGACGGCGAGAAGTGCCCCGCCAAGCATCGCCGCGAGCTCGCGCTGGAGGAGGGAAAGGCCGATCGGCTTCGGCGCGTCGATATCCTTGCGGAGGACCTGGATCCGCCCGACCGCGGTCGACTGCTTGATCTGCAGTTCTTCCAGTCGCATCGTGACGTCGTTGTAGAGAGCTTCGAGCGATCTGATCCGGGCGGTGCCGGCCGACGAGGCGAGGACGGGGGCGCGGCCGCCGAGGGGATTCAGAATCGTCGGTTCGGGCGGTGTTCGATTGGCTTCGAACCAGCGTTTCTTCAGCTCTTCCAGCTTGGCCGTGTTCGCATCGATTTCCTGTTGGAGGGCATCATACTCGGGATTCGGTTCTTTTCTGTCGCGCTGCGAGGCGAGCTTGCGCTGGCGGGCCTGGAGATCGGCGATGAACTCGTTCGCCGCAATCACCTTCGGATGCTTCTCGCGATAGGTTTCGAGCAGCCGGGCAAGCTCGGTGCGCGCTTCCGAGAGGGTGTCGCGCACTTCCGCAAGGGCGTTGTCCGTTCGAGAAGACGGCACGACACGAATGCGTGGAAGAGTCTGCAGCCGCTTCTTGTTTTCCTGAAGCTTCGTGCCGACGCGCTGGATTTCCTCGTCGAGAGCGAGCGCCTCGTTCTCGAAGAGCGTGGATGGCAGGGTGTCGGGTGAGCCGCGGCGCGCTTCCTCGAGCTTTTCCTTGAGCACGTTCTTCTTCTTCTCGAGCATCTCGATCTCGAACAGGTTCGTCTCGTTTGAATATCCGAGAAACCGCTCCGAGAGCATCTTGATGACGGCATCGCCGAGCGCGGAGAGCTCCGCCGGATTCGGGTCACGAACGGTGAGCTTTACGAGGCCCTGGCCGGCATCCTCCAGCGTGAAGGGGGTGTAGCGGGGTTCCGATTTTCCCAGGTCGAGTCCGCAGGTCTGAAGAACTTCGCCGACCACGTCTTTCTGGGAGAGGATGCCGTTCATCGCCGCTGCCGGGCTGTCGCCGGGGCGCAGTTCGCTTGTCATGACCCTGAGAAGGGACTTGCTCTCGTAAACGGTCGGGAAAACACGGCTGACGAGCGCCGTGACGAGCAGCGTCGCGGCCACGATCATGACGGCCGCTCCCCGATGTCGGTCGAGGCTGCGGAGGATGCCTTCGAACAGGTTCTCCTGCGCCATTGTTTTGCCTCCTAAGCACGAATCCTGCCCCGGCGCGTCGCGCGTACCGGAGTCTCAGGAACCATCGGCAAAACCGACGCCAAATCGAAGGGGCACGGTAGAAAACCGTGCCCCTGAACGTGACGGGAGATGGATTATTGAGTTCGGCAGAAAGCCTCTCGTGCTTCGACGGATTCACCACGACCGGGACACGAAATAGGCTTTCGTTCTGCAGGAATCAAGAGCGCTTCGTGAACTCGTTTATCGCCGAGGCGACAAACTCGACCGCGCCGTCCGGGAGCTCCGAATACACGGGAAGCGCGAGCGTGCGCAGAGCGGCTGCTTCCGAGTTGGGGAAGTCGCCGTGTTTGTAGCCGAGAGATTTGAAGCATTCCTGTTCATGAAGGCTGAGCGGGTAATACACGGCGCAGCCGATCTCTTTCTCGGTGAGGAACTGTTTCAGTTCGTCGCGCCGCTCGATGCTGATGACATACTGGTTGTAGATGTGATACCGGCCCTGCTTGGCGACGGGGGTGCGGACGCTTTGGTTGCCAGCGAGAAGCTCGTTGTAGCGGGAGGCATTTTTTCTGCGGCCTTCTGTCCAGCCTGCCAGGTGCGGCAGTTTGACCGAGATGACGGCCGCCTGAAGAGCGTCGAGGCGACCGTTGATGCCGACTTCCAGGTGATGATACTGGCGTTCGCCGCCATGCACGCGCAGCTTCTTGACGCGCTGGTACAGCTGCTCGTCGTTGGTCGTGACGAGGCCGCCGTCGCCGAAACAGCCGAGATTCTTGCTCGGGAAGAAGCTGAAACAGCCGAAATCGCCGATCGTGCCGGCCTGTTTGTCGTTGAAACGGGAACCGATCGACTGGCAGGCGTCTTCGATGACCGGCAGCTTGTGCTGGCGCGCCACCTTCATGATCGCATCCATATCGGCGCACTGGCCGAACAGGTGAACCGGCAGAATCGCTTTCGTGCGCGGCGTGATCGCGGCGGCGATCTTCGTGGCGTCGATATTGTAGGTGTCGGGCTCGATGTCGACGAAAACCGCTCGGGCTCCGACGCGGGCGATTGCCCCGGCGGTCGCGAAAAAGCTGTACGGTGTCGTGATGACTTCATCGCCTGCGCCGATGTTCAGCGCCATGAGCGACAGCAACAGCGCATCGGTTCCGGATGACACGCCGACGGCGTATTTCGCGCCCGTATAGGCGGCAAGCTCCTGCTCCATCTTTTCCACGCGCGGACCGAGAATGAATCCCTGGCTTTCCATCACGGCAAGAACTTCGGGAACGACCTTGTCCTTGATCTGGGCGTATTGAGGCTTGAGATCCAGCAGCGGTACCTTCATTGGCGGGTTTCTCCTCCGGCTTCGGCACGGTGAATTCGAATCGGGAACGGTGCGTGAAAACTATCACATGACGGGAGTTGCGTCAATGCCGCTTTGCCCGATTCCCTGAATAAAACATCATCCGATCGCATGCGCGCATGCGGGGTTTGTGGTATAATCACCGGGTGAAATTCGTTGATGAATTGGTAATTGAAGTCGAATCCGGAAAAGGCGGCGATGGCATGATTGCCTTTCGCCGCGAGAAGTTCGTACCGTTCGGTGGCCCTTCGGGCGGTGACGGCGGTCGGGGAGGCGACGTTGTCATGGTCGCCACGCGCGACCTGAACACGCTGTATGAACTGAGCTATCAGCGCATCTATCGCGCCAAGCCCGGCGAAAAGGGCGGCCCGAAAGACATGATCGGTTCCGACGCGCTCGATGAAACGATCCGGGTCCCCGTTGGAACGCTCGTATACGATGTCGAAACCGGCGAGCTGCTTGCCGATCTCGCGAGTGCCGATGCGCGGTTCGTCGCGGCACGGGGCGGGCGCGGCGGCAAGGGCAATGCCCGGTTTGCGAGTTCGGTCAGGCGCGCCCCGCGGATTGCCGAAAAAGGCGAGCCTGGCGAAAAGAAACACCTCCGCCTCGAACTGAAACTGCTTGCCGACGTCGGCCTGGTCGGCCTTCCGAACGCGGGAAAATCGACCCTGCTCCGCGCGATCAGCAACGCGAGGCCCAAAGTCGCGGATTATCCCTTCACCACGCTCGTTCCACATCTCGGTATCGTCAAGCCCGACGGCTTGCCGGCATTCTGTGTTGCCGATCTGCCGGGACTGATCGAGGGCGCTCACATGGGCGCGGGTCTCGGCATCCAGTTCCTGAAGCACATCGAACGGACCCGGTTGCTGGTGCACCTCGTCGATCTCTGCGAGATCGACCCGGAAGAGCCTCTCGCCACCTTCGACGTGATCATGCGCGAGCTTGCAGAGTTCGATTCCACGCTACTCGAGCGGCCGATGCTGGTTGTTGGCAACAAAATGGACTTGCCCGAGGCGCGCGAGGCCTGGAAGAAATTCGAGAAAGCCTTGAAAAAGCGCAAGCTCCCGGCGTTCCCCCTCTCCGGTGCGACCAAGGAAGGCACCAAGGATCTGGCCGAGCGCATCTGCGCCGAACTTGCAAATATGCCGGTCCAGGAGACGACCACCCTCGCCGCCGGAGAAAAGGTATTCGCTTACCTGCCCCCGTTCCAGATCGAAGAGGTCGACAAGGGATACTGGGTCGTGAAGGGCGCCGAGATCGAACGTCTCGTCGCGATGACCGACTTCACCAGCGACGAAGGGGTTGCCCGCTTCCGCAAGAAGATCCAAAAAATGGGCCTCACGGACGAACTCGCCCGCATCGACGCGGACAAAGACGATACCGTCGCCATCGGGGAAATGGAGTTCGCCCTCAGGGAGTTCTTCTCATGAAGATCGGCCTCTTCGGGGGCAGCTTCAATCCGGTTCATCGCCATCACGTGAGGATCGCCGAGGCGGCGCGCGACGCATGCGGCCTCGACGAAGTCTGGTTCATTCCCGTTCACCAGCCCGTTCACAAGGACCGTCATGACCTTCTGTCCTACGATGCGAGACGCTCCCTGGTGGAAACGGCCATCCGCGACCTTCCCGGGCTTCGTATCTGCGATGTCGAGCGCGACCTGGGCGGCTTGTCCTACACGATCCGCACCGTCCGCGCCCTGCGGGATCGGCATCCCGCGAACGATTTCATGCTCGTGATCGGGGCGGATTCCCTCTTCGACCTCCCGGGCTGGATGTCCGCGGAAGAGCTCGTGCGAGAAATCGGTTTTGCCGTTGTTGTCCGACCGGGGATCGACGCCGATCTGTCTCTCCCGAACTCCCGGAGCGGCTGGGTGCCCCTCGAACCGGACCCCGTGTCGTCGAAAACCGTCAGGAACGAGATCGCCCGCGGCCGCCTGAGGCATCTTCCGGTTCCACCGGCCGTCATGGCGCAGATCGTCGAGCGGGGATATTACGACTGCTGGGGCGGCTTCTTTAAAATATGGCATGATATAATATCTGCCCGGGTCTCCACGCTTCCGGCAGGCCTGAGAACGCACGTCGAGAGCGTTGCGCGTCTCGCCGCGGCATATGCCTGTGAGTTCGGCCTTGACGCGAGACTCGGGTTGCTCGGAGGGCTTGCGCACGATCTGTTTCGCGGGGCCGGGGCTGCCGAGATCTATGGCATGGTCGATCGCGCTCGCATACGCCTGGGGACTCTCGAAAAGAAGGTGCCGATGCTCGCGCACGGTGCCGCGGCCGCCGCATTCCTGGCAACGCTCGAGCCCTCGCCGCCGGCGGAGCTTTGCCGTGCCGTCCGATGGCACACGTTCCCCAGGCCGGCTCATGCGCCCCTGACGCGCGTCCTCATCATGGCCGATGCGCTCGATCCCTCCCGGGGCGAACCGGAACGTGATCGCATTCGAAACTCGAATCTTTCGATCGAGCAACGCTGGAAGAGCGTCGTGGCTCTCAAACGCGAGTGCGCCGGCCGTGCGGACCGTGACAAGAGCGTTGCGCAGCCCGTTCCCGCTTCTGCGCAGCCTTCAGACACGCTCGCCGCAGGTTGTGCATGGGAACGGAAATGATGCCACCCGCGCAGGAATCCGCCTCGGCTCCGGAGGTCGAGACGGGGGAGCGGCTGCTTCCCGGAGGTCGGGGCGGAATACGCATCTGGACCGTTCTCGAAATATTGTTTCTTCTCTTGAATGTCCTCTATTTCGCCGGGTGGATGCAGAGGTGGTTTTTGATCCGCGTGCCCACGGGCGAGATTGCCGAGCGTACCGGGGTGTCGGGTCGAGACGGCGTCTCAGATGCGGCTGGAATTTCCCGGCTGTCGCGCATGAACATCCTTTGTCTCGGCATCGATTCGGTCGAAGGATCGCATCGGACCGACACGATCTTGGTGGTCGGCATCGACCCGCACGAACGACGCGTGACGGTTCTTTCCATTCCGCGCGATACGAGGGCGCTCATCAACGGGGCGGCTCACAAGATCAACGAGATGTATGCACGCCATGGCGAGCTTGCCCTCCGCGGCATGATCGAAGAGCTGCTTGACATCACGATCGACCGGTATGTCCTGGTCGATTTCGCCGGATTCACGAACACCATCGACCTGCTCGGAGGCATCGATCTGATGATCGAGCAGCCCATGCACTACGATGACAACTGGGGAAACGTCCATATCCATTTCAACCCGGGCCAGACGCACCTCGACGGGAAGAAAGCCCTCGAATACGTGCGATTTCGGGCCGACGCGGCTGCCGACCTCGGCCGCATCAAGCGCCAGCAGCGCTTCATCAGCGCCGTTCTCGAGAAGATCAAGACCCCTTCCATCGTCGTGCGGCTTCCTCAGTTGATCCAGGAGGCCTACGGGCATATCCACACCGACCTGCGCATTGCTGAGATGCTCGATCTGGCCCTTGCGCTCAAGGGCGGTCCGATTTCGATCCAGACGATGTCTCTGCCGGGAGATGCCAGGTATATCGACAAGATCAGCTACTACCTCCCTTTCAAGGAAGAGGCTGTCGCGCTTGGTGCCAGGCACTTTGCGACCCTTTCCCTGCTCGACCTGGAAGCGTCCTTCGCGACGCGGGGAAGCGTGAGCCAGGTTTCACAGACGGCGACGGCTTCCGTTCGCCCCCTCCCGGAACGCACCGCGTCCCCGTCCCGCTGAGAAACACGATGAAGACATCCCTGTTCGATTTTGAGCTTCCCCCGGAATTGATCGCCCAGACCCCGGCCCCGGAGCGGACGGCTTCACGGCTTCTCGTCTACGATCGTTCCGCGGAGACCGTCGATCATCTGACATTTCGTGACATCCTCACGCTGATTCCTCCCGGGGACCTGCTCGTCGTGAACCGTTCCCGCGTCATTCCGGCGCGGCTGTTCACCTGCCCGCCCCCGGGAGCGAAGCCCGCGGAGATTCTCCTCGTGCGCGATCTGGGCGATGGGCGGTGCGAGGCGATGGTCCGGCCCGGGCGCCGATTCAAGATAGGTGCCTGTCACGCGGTTCCCGGCGGTGCCAAGCTGACCGTCGAAGCCGTACTGGAATCAGGGCTGCGCGTGCTTCGGGCTGGCCACTGCCGGGACATCGTCGCCGTCTTCCGTGAGCACGGAGAGATGCCGCTTCCGCCCTATATCACGTCGCGGGAAAGCGCCCCCGAGCGGTATCAGACCGTGTTCGCGACCGAGGAGGGTTCGATCGCGGCGCCGACGGCGGGGTTGCACTTCGACGCCCGTCTGATGGACGACCTTCGTGCCAGGGGGGTGCTGATCGGGGAGACCCTTCTCCACGTCGGTCTCGGCACGTTCAAACCCGTCGAAGCGGACGACACGGACGAACATGTTATGCATAGTGAAAGATATTATATAAGCCCCGAACTTTCGGATCTGCATGCGTCTGTCAGAGCTTCCGGCGGTTCTGTCTGGGCGTGCGGAACCACTTCGGTCAGATCCCTGGAGTCTGCGATGGGCGATGACGGCCGGCTGCGAACGGGGCCTCGGGAAACATCCTGTTTCATCACACCCGGCTACGCGTTCAAGGCGGTCGACCGCCTGATCACGAACTTTCACCTGCCGCGTTCGAGCCTCATCATGCTCGTTGCGGCCTTCTGCGGACGCGAACGTATTCTCGACCTCTACCGGGACGCCATCGCTCGAAACTACCGGTTCTTCAGTTTCGGCGATGCGATGGCAATCATCTAAGGCGGATCAGACACCATGAGCGAGCGGTTTTTCGAATTTTCGATCGAATCCGAGTCCTCCGAATGCTGGGGCAGGGTGGGGCGCATAAGGACGCGTCGTGGGGAAATTCCGACCCCCGTGTTCATGCCCGTTGGGACATGTGGTTCCGTGAAAACCCTTTCCCCGGAAGACGTCAGGACGGCAGGCGCGACGATCATTCTCGGCAACACCTACCACCTCTGGCTCCGGCCCGGCACCGAGATCCTGGACCATTTCGGAGGTCTGCACCGGTTCATGAAATGGGACAGACCGATGCTGACCGACTCGGGCGGCTTCCAGGTGTTCTCTCTGAAAAAGCTGAACAAGATCACCGACGAGGGCGTGCACTTCTCGTCGCACCTCGACGGCGCGAAGCTGTGGCTGACGCCCGAGGAGTCGATGCGCATCCAGCGGTCGATCGGGGCCGAGATCATGATGGTGTTCGACGAGTGTTGTCCCTGGCCGGCGGACGAAACCCTCGCGCGTGACGCGATGGAGCGCTCGGCGAGATGGGCGAAGCGGTGTCGCACCGATCATCCCGAAGGGCGCAACGGCCAGGCCCTGTTCGGCATCGTCCAGGGCTCGACCTTCCTGAATCTCCGCAAGGAATCGATCGAGCGGACCGCCGAGATCGGTTTTGACGGCCTCGCCGTGGGCGGTCTCTCGGTGGGGGAGCCAAAACCCCTGATGATCGACACGCTCGACGGGATGATGCCGCACATGCCGAAACATCTGCCTCGCTATCTCATGGGCGTCGGCAGTCCCGAAGATCTGTTGTTCGGCGTCGAACGCGGGATCGACATGTTCGACTGCGTCATGCCGACCCGCATCGCCCGCCACGGGGCGGTGTTCACTCCGACCGGACGCATCGACCTGACCGGTCTTGCCTGGCAGAAATCCGACGAACCGATCGACGCGGAATGCGCATGCCAGGCATGCAGGACCTTTTCCCGCGGATACCTGCGCCACCTCTTCAAGGCAAAGGAAATTCTCGCCCTGCGGATGGCGAGTTTGCACAATATCACGTTCATGATTACCCTTATGGGGAAGATCCGCGCGGCCCTCGCGAACGGAACGTTCCAGAAGCTCAAAAGCGAGTTTCTCGCAACATACTTGGCCAGGGAGGAAAAACGATGACCAGCCAGCCGATCGAAAAGGAAAAGATCAAGGAGGCGATGGACCGGTTCAAATCCGGAGATATCGACATTGCGGAAGACCTGTTCCGGGACTTCCTTCGGGAACACCCCGCGAGTGATCTTGCCGATAATGCGTGCTATAATATCGCCAAGATCTACATGCGTCGGGAACACCCGGTGAAAGCGCTCGAATGGCTGGATTACCTCCTGGTCCATTATCCTTCGAGCGATGCCGCCTACTTTGCCGAAGACGAAAAGACCGAAATCCTGCGGCAGATGGGCCAGGGGACCGGGGAAACCGCCGACGAATGCTACTTCCGCGGCAAGTCTGCGCTGAAAGAGAAGAAGATGGACGACGCCGAGAAGATTTTTCTCGAGTTGATCGAAAAGTTCCCTGACAGCGATCTCGCCGACAACGCGCATTACAACCTCGCCCTCATCGCCAAGCAATCCGGCCGCATGGACCAGGTGCGCCGCCACGTCGATATCATCAAGACCCGCTACCCAGACAGCGACGCCGCGATGTACGCAGACGAACTCCTCGCAGAAGGGTGAAACGAAACGTCCGCATAAAGACGAATCCCGCGAGGAGAGCCTCGCGGGATTCGTCTTTATGCGTGATCGTTATTTTTGCAACTGGAGTTCGGAGGTGTAGACGGAATTGCCGTCTTCAGGCACTTTCAGCCTGGTCAGCTCACCCTTGATATACCCGCGGTTCATGTTCACGGCGAAGATGTCGAGTTCGTAGCCTGTGATGACGCCGCTGAAGTAGGCCTCTGCGAGGTAGTTGTTGCCGACGATATCGACGTAGGGAACGATATCCTTGCCGCCTTGCTTGATATATACGCGAACGACTTCACCGTTTTCGAGTGTCGAAGGATCACTCTGCCCGGACGGAGCGGAGCCGCGCACGACGATACGGACATCGCGGGTGATCGGTTCGACGTTGTTGAAGTCGATGTCGATGCCGCCGATGGTGCCGCCGGGTCTCTGGCTGGGCAGGCTCACCGACGGGTTGATCGTGATCGTGTCGTAGCCGCGGATCTTCATCTTGACCGCAACGCTTCCGGCGGTGACGGGGATGTTCGGGAGCGAGTAAACGACGGTTCCCTGGAACGTCGTGCCGCCGGTGCCCGCAGTCGCTGTCGCGACGACCCGGCCGGCCGACTCGGCCCAGATGACGCCGGTGAATCCGTTATTCGCGTCGAGGATATATCCGGGGACGTTTCGGAGTGTTCCGGAAACCTCAACCTTGAGCGGATTCATCTCGATGACGCCCGCGTCATAAGCAACCTTCGTGATCAGGAGCGGCTGCGAAAGGAACGGCTCGTAATTGTCGCAGGTGATCTTGTAGGAACGATTACCGCCTTCGAGCCCGGTCCAGCCGCTTTCCTTGAAGTCCTGAGCCGTGTCGAACGTCTTGCTCCGGGCAGGATCGATCTGTGACACCGTGAACTTCTGGAGAGGCTTTCCGGTGACGGCATCGACCGGATACCCTTTCAGGGTGCCGCGCACGGAGGTGTTTTCCTTGACCATGAAGAACCTCGGCGCCTGAACGGTTTCACCGTTGGTCACCTGGACATGAATCAAGGTCGCCGTGCCGGTGGCCGCATAGTTCGACTTCGAGAAGTCGAGATCCCATGTTCCGG
>JAGOCE010000210.1 GCA_017998915.1 Candidatus Ozemibacteraceae bacterium | reverse complement strand
CTCGCCTGGTCTTCGATCAGGTAGAGTTTTCCGATGAGATCGAGCACGTCCTTCGCAACGCCGGCCTTGAGACTGCCTTTGGTGCCTTTCTCGACCTCGACGAATTTCCTGCGCACATGAGCCCAGCACGCGAGATGGCGAAGCCTTCGCGCATGCCTACTGCCTCATAGCCGGTATAGCCATCGGCATGCAAATATCCGCGGTAATCAGCCAGCATCTCGTCGGCGACCCTGCCGGAGCGGGTCGGATAATACCGGAATATGACCGCAGGCCGACCGGGCTGCCCACCGCGGCATACCCACATGTAGGATTTGGTCGTATTAGCCCGTCCCGGCTCTCTCAGCACCTGCACGGGGGTTTCATCCATGTGTATGACGGGCCCGGCGCGCACCTCCCTGGAGATCAGATCGAAGATCGGCACACAGGCCTGCGCCGCCTGTCTCACCCATGAGGCCAAGGTTCCTCGCGTTATATCGAGGCCCAGCCGCATGAACTGCTGTTCCTGGCGATACAGCGGAATGGCGTCGACATACTTGGCGGTCACGATGTGCGCGAGCAGGCCGGGAGTCACGATTCCCTGCGGAATGATCTGGGGAGGAAGCGGCGCGATGCGGACTTCTCCGGGGGCGTTTTCCGGAATCTCACAGGTGCATCCGGGGGCATATTTATAGCGAATTTCCCGAACAACCTGGACCTTTGCGGGAATGATGTGAAGACGTTCGGTGATCTCTGCCCCGATCCGAATCAGCGGACAACCGCACGGCGCAACTTTCTGATCGTCGGGAAGGTCGAATTCCTTGTCGACCCTCGGCAGATGCGCTGCAAGAGGCTTGCGGCCGGGCTTCTTGCGCGGATGATCGGCGAGAGCGATTGTTTCTTCGGAAGCCTGGATCGAAGCTCCGGCCGTGGTTTCCACTTCATCGAAGGGGAGGAACGGCTGTTCCGGAGTGGAGCCGTCGGCAGGCTTCTTTTCGGAGGATTTCCCATAGAGAATGTTTCGGAGAAGGCGCACTTGTTCTTCAAGCTCCGCTATCTCCAGCGCATGCCGGCTTTTCATCTCTTCATGAGCTTTTCGCAGGTTCTCATACTCGCGACGGATATCAATTGCCTCGGGTGTCGCCGGCTGTTTCATCATGCCGAACACTATAGCATATTATTCGGTATATCTCAAGGGCTTCGCTCAAAAAATCTTCGAATATTCCAGCCTGCCATGCCCCTTTACCCGCGTCGGGTCCAGTCCGTCGAGAAGCCAGTTCAGTTCACGCGGCTCGAGTTCCAGCACATCCGCCTTGGAACGCGGCCAGCGGAATCTCTGTCTTTCGAGCCGCTTGTGGAAAACCCAGAAACCGTTCCGTTCCCAGGCCAGCATCTTGATCGTCGACCGCTGACGATTGCAAAAACCGAAGACGTCGCCTGAAAATGGATCGCCACCGAGATGCTTCGCGACAAGCAGGGAGAGGCCGTCGATCCCTTTTCGCATGTCCGTGGCGCCGAGGGCGAGAAAGACCTTTGCCCCGCCTCCCATGGGAATCATGCAAGCCTCTCGAGCGTGCGAAGGAGACTTGCCAGACTGGCCGGCGAAAAATGCTCGGGCACATCAATGCGGAACCGGCGGCCGACTCGCAGAATGAATTTCCCGGGAGGGGTGACTTCGCGCTTCACTTGGTGAACACGGGCGACAGGAACGAATTTCACTTCGGCGGAAGGAGAGTGACAAGTATCACCCGCCAACTGCAACGCCGAGATGCGCCGTCGTTCAGTGCCGGATGACGCGTCGGCCGTTTCTACTGGAAATTTTCCGCCCCAGTACCGAAGGGAGTTTTTATACAGCCCATGCTGTCGGGTATACGCCTGCCGGGAAAGGCCACTCTTGCGCCAGGCGAGCACATGAGTTTGCCAATATCGACGGAGTTCATCGCTTTGCGAGCCAACCGCTTTCATGATCATCACCTCGAAACTGAAGATGACGATCATGATGACACCCGCTAACTCTCAGCAAAAGATAGGGTTAATTATCCGCTTACGATTCAGGAAACCATGCCGACCGCCTGCATCGTCTTCGACGAGAACCTCCGCATCCAAAGCTGGAACCACGGTGCCGAACGAATATTCGGCTATTCGAAACCCGAGGTGGAGGGAAAAAACCTCGTTGACTTTCGGCAATCTCCGGACGTCATCGCCTATGCAGATGAGCTGCGCCGGCTGTTCCGGACGCGGCAGCTTTCGCCGGCCGACGAGCTGGGCATTCGGGAAAACCAGACCCGCGACGGGCGGCGCATCCTGTGCGAATGGCGTCACGCGCTGCTGATCGACGACGCTGAGAAACTCATCGGCATTTTGGCAATAGCTCAGGACGTCACGGAGCGCGAACGGAACAAAGCCGAACTGGAGACGGCCAACCGAGAGCTCAGTCAGCTCGAACAACTTCGGGATAATCTGATGCACATGATCGTTCACGACATGCGCTCGCCCCTGCAGGTCATCATCGGCAATCTCGAATTGATCAAGATGAATCCGCAACCTCTCGATGCAGATACCCTCGGGTATATCCAAGCCGTCGAAACAGGGGCGAGCAGACTTCTCGATTCGATCGCCAATCTGCTCGACGTCAGGAAACTCCAGACGAATCAGATGCCTCTGGCTCGAACCGCCGTCGATCTCGCGAATCTCACGACCCAGGTGCTGACAGAACTGAAAGCTGTTTCAATATCTCATACGATAGATTTCCAGCCTCCCGGCACACCTGTCATCACGAGCGCAGACGCAGCTATTTTGCGACGGGTGGTCGCAAACCTGATCGAAAACGCGCTGAAATACTCACCCGCAGGCACGACGATCCGCATCTCTCTCGCCGGATCGAATCCGACAGCAGTCTGGTCCGTCTCGGACAACGGCCCCGGCATCCCGGCGGAGTATCAGAGCAGGGTCTTCGACCTTTTCAATCACATTCCCGCCATGAAGAACCAGAAGGCCGTTTCGAGCGGCGTCGGCCTCGCCTTTTGCAAACTCGCTGTCGAAGCGCATGCGGGAACCATCACTCTCGAAAGCGAGCCGGGAAAAGGCTCGACCTTCTGCATCAGACTTCCCCTTGCCTGACCCAGTCAACGCCTGACATCTGGATCTCCTCGTAGGTCCCGCAAAATGAAAACACCCCCGTTCGCGCTGAACTTGTCGAAGGGCGAGAAATATTTCGTGCAGCGATGCTTCAGCATGAGCGGTATCGGGTGTGCGATTTCATTGTCGCGCTCCTTGTGAGATGTTGGAGAAAGCTCCTGCTTTCCCAGATACATGCCTGGAACCCCGCGTCATTTCAGCAATGGAACAAACCGCTGCCATTTAGAGAAAATTTTCACGATTTCTCTTGACGCGCCCCCTTCCTGCCGATATATTCATATCGAGAAACATTTCTCGTTATAAATTTCACATTCTCGTTTGATCCGTCCGGTATCAGCCTGGCAGGGACGGAAATCAACCGATCAACCGGAGGAAATCGTGATGACAGCCGGAAATACAGAAGAGACGGGAATGCCAAGGATGGCACCGGAGCCGACTCTGCGCCGCCTCCCCCTCTATCACCATTATCTGAAGGCACTTGCCGACCGCGGGCGCGACGTGGTCTCGTGCACACACATCGGAACCGATCTGCGTCTCGACCCGACCCAGGTGCGCAAGGATCTCGCCATCACGGGCATCAGAGGCCAACCCAAGGTCGGGTATCGCATCAGTCAGCTTTTGATATCCATCGAAGAGTTTTTGGGCTGGAACAACCTGACGGATGCGTTTCTCGTCGGCGTCGGCCATCTCGGCCAGGCGCTGCTTGGCTACGAGGGCTTCCGCAGGTATGGCCTCAGGATCGTCGCGACCTTCGACAGTGATCCATCGAAGATCGGAACGACGATTGCCGGCTGCCAGGTGCTGCCCTGCGCAAAGATCACGGACCTCGCACGGCGCATGAAGATCAGGCTTGGCATCATCACGGTTCCGGCAACCGCAGCCCAGCAGGTCGCCGAAGCCATGGCCGAGGGGGGCATCACGGGCATCTGGAACTTCGCCCCCGTCGCGCTTTCCCTACCGGAAGAGGTGATCGTTCAGACCGAGAACCTCGCCTCCGGCCTCGCCGTTCTTTCGACGAAACTCGGCCGCAAACGCCCCCAAGAAGCAACCCGCTGATTCACACACACCTTTTCCCTCTTCATATCATCAGATCATCGAAGGAGCCGAACACATGGAACCGGTCACGCTCACCCGCAAGTTCGAAAAGGTCTGCGAGATTCTCGACCGTCACGGCCGCGATCCCGGGAAGCTGATTCCCATTCTGCAGGCCGTCCAGGAGGAGTACCGCTACCTGCCCGAGGAGGTCATGGCCTTCGTCGCCACCTCGCTCGATCTGCCGCCCGCCCGCGTCTACGGCGTCGCGACGTTCTACGCGCACTTCGCGCTCGAGCCCAAGGGCCGCTTCGTCATCCGCATCTGCGACGGAACGGCGTGTCACGTGAAACAGTCGATCCCGATCCTCGAGGCGATCAGGAAGCGGCTCAGCCTCGACGAGAAGCGACGCACGACACCCGACATGCTGTTCACCGTCGAGACCGTCTCGTGCCTCGGCGCCTGCGGCCTTGCCCCTGTCATCGTCATCAACGATGAGGTGCACGGCCAGATGACACCCCCGTCCGCCGTCGCCCTGATCGACGCGCTCGCCGCGAAGGAGGCCGCGAAATGACTGCCACAGCCGATTTGAAAACCATCGCTTCCACATTTTCCGCCGCTGCCGCAAAGCCCGAGCGTCGGGTGATCATCTGCGCCGGCACCGGCTGCGTCGCGAACGGCGCCCTCAAGGTCCACCAGGCGCTGATCGAGAAGATCGCCGCCGAGCAGCTGCCGGTCATCGCCGAACTGCGCGAGGAAAAGGCCGACAAAGCCGTCTGGGTCTCGAAAAGCGGCTGTCACGGCTTTTGTCAGATGGGGCCGCTCGTCACTATCCTGCCCGAGAACTACCTGTATACGCGCGTGAAGGTCGAGGACGTCGCCGAGATCGTCGAAACGACGCTCAAGCAGGGAAAGCCGATCGACCGCCTCGTTTATGCCGACCCGACCAGCGGCGCCCACTGCGTTCATGGAACGGATATCCCCTTCTACAAGCGCCAACAGCGCACCGTCCTCAAGGAATGCGGACATATCGACCCGGATGATATTCGTGAATATATTTCTCACGGCGGCTATGCGGCGGCCGAGACGGCATTCACGAAGATGTCTGCGAAGGCGGTCTGCGAGGAAGTCGAAGGCTCAGGTTTGCGCGGTCGGGGCGGCGGCGGCTTCCTCACCGGCAAAAAGTGGGAGCTGACCCGCGTCCAGCCGGGACCGAAGAAATACGTCATCTGCAACGGCGACGAGGGCGATCCCGGCGCGTTCATGGACCGCAGCGTGATGGAGGGCAACCCCCACAGCGTCATCGAGGGGATGATGATCGCCGCGCGCGGCATCGAGGCTGATGAGGGCTACGTCTACGTGCGCGCCGAGTATCCGCTCGCCGTGAAGCGCATCCGGTTCGCCGTCGAAGAGGCCGAGCGGCTCGGCCTGCTGGGCGACAACCTCTTCGGCAGCGGTCTCTCGTTCCGCCTTCACGTGATGGAAGGCGCGGGCGCGTTCGTCTGCGGCGAAGAAACGGCGCTCATCGCTTCGATCGAAGGCAAGCGCGGCATGCCGATGCCGAAACCGCCGTTCCCCGCCCAGAAAGGCCTCAACGGCAAGCCCACGGTCATCAATAACGTCGAAACCCTTGCCACCGTGCCTCTGATCATCCGGAACGGCGCGGCATGGCTGCGCGGGATGGGCACGAAAGGCTCGACCGGCACGAAGAACTTCGCCCTCACCGGCCATGTGGCGAACACGGGCCTGATCGAGGTCCCGTTCGGCACGACGATCCGCGAGATCGTGTTCAACATCGGCGGCGGCGTGACCCGCGACGACGGCACCATCTGGCCAGACGGCTTCAAGGCTGTCCAGATCGGCGGCCCGTCGGGCGGCTGTCTGACGAGCGAGCACCTCGACCTGCCGCTCGACTTCGACTCGCTCAAGGGCGTCGGCGCGATGGTCGGCTCGGGCGGCCTGGTCGTGATGAACCGCGACACGTGCATGGTTTCGGTCGCCAGGTTCTTCATGCAGTTCACCCAGAACGAGAGCTGCGGCAAATGCGTGCTGTGCCGCGAAGGCACCCGCCAGATGCTGGCCCTGCTCGACGACATCATCGAGGGTCGCGCCACGGCCGAGACGATCGAGACGCTGGAAACGCTGGCCGTCGCGGTCGGCAAGGGCTCGCTGTGCGGCCTCGGCAAGACCGCCCCGAACCCGGTGCTTGCCACTCTGAGGTATTTCCGGAACGAGGTAGACGCGCACGTATTCCAGAAGCGGTGCCCGACCGGCAGGTGCAAGGCATTGCGCACGATCTCGATCGATCCGGCGAAATGCAAGGGGTGCACCGCCTGCGCCCGGAAATGCCCGGTGCATGCCATCAAGGGCGAGGTGAAGAAGCCTCACGTCATCGATCCGGCGGTCTGCATCAAGTGCGGAGCCTGTGCGACCGCCTGCAAATTCGACGCCGTCATGGGAGTGTGACAACGATGAACAACACGACTGCAACCGTTCTGATCGACAACCGCCCCGTTCCGATCGAGGGCGAACGTAACATTCTCGAGATGGTGCGCAAGGCCGGCATCGAACTGCCCACCTTCTGCTATCACTCGGATCTCAGCATCTACGGCGCCTGCCGCATGTGCATGGTCCACGTCGAGGGCCGGGGCCTGATGGCCGCCTGTTCGACGAAGCCCGAGGCCGGCATGAAGGTCAAAACGACGACCGAGGAGATCCGGGAGATGCGCAAGATCGTGGTCGAGCTGCTGCTCGCCAACCACGACGGGCAGTGCCCCACCTGCGCGAAGAGTGCCGCCTGCACCCTGCAGAACCTGTCGCGCCGGCTCGGCATCACGACGAACCGGTTCAAGCCGATCCATCAGCCGCGCGCGATCGACGTTTCGAGCCCCTCGCTGGTGCGCGACCCGAACAAGTGCGTGCTGTGCGGTGACTGCGTGCGCATGTGCGCCGAGATCCAGGGCATCGGCGCGATCGACTTCGCTGGCCGCGGCCGGGATGCCGCCGTCCTGCCGGCGTTCGGCAAGAACCTGGAACAGGTCGAGTG
>JAGOCE010000209.1 GCA_017998915.1 Candidatus Ozemibacteraceae bacterium | reverse complement strand
GCACGGTTATAGTCTATGATATAGAGATGGTTGTGCGGGAACAGCACGGCGAGGAAGAAATTGTACTCCTCGTTACCGGTGTGCTTCGGATTCTGTTCGCGGCGAACCCTTGCGATGCGGGCTGCGGCGGCCGAGCGGTGATGCCCGTCGGCGACGTAGAGGGTCTTGATCTTCGCGAACTCGGCGGTGATCTTGTCGTTCCAGGCCTTGTCCGAAACGACCCAGAGGACATGGCGGATGCCGTCTTCGCTCGTGAAGTCATATTCGGGGGCCGCCTTCATCGCTTCGTCCATCATCTTGTTGATCGAATCGACGGCGGGGTAGGTGAGGAAAACGGGGCCGGCGTTCGAGTTGGTCACGTCGACGTGCTTCAGCCGGTCTTCTTCCTTGTCTTTGCGGGTCAGCTCATGCTTCTTGATCGTGTCGTTCCAGTATTCGTCCGCGGCGCAGCAGCACATCAGGCCCACCTGGGCACGACCGTCCATGACCTGCTTGTAGATGTAGAAATTCGGGGTCGGGTCGTGCTTCAGCCAGCCGTTTTTCTGGAACAGCGCGAAGTTCTCCTTCGCCTTGGCGTAGACCTTCGGGTCGTACAGGTCGATCTTCGGGTCGAGATCGATCTCGGGCTTGGTCACGTGATGAAACGAATACGGGTTCCCGCCCGACAGCTTGCGGGCCTCTTCCGAGTTGAGCACGTCGTAAGGGAGGGCGGCCAGCTTGGGGGCGATGTCCTTGGGGGCGCGAAGGCCCTTGAAGGGGCGAACCGTTGACATTCCTATATCTCCTTGAAGTATCGCCGAGCGATGTTGTTTTTGGGAAAACCGGCACCATTCTAGGAACCGGCGGGGCTCTTGTCAATCTGAAGAAACGGGGAATCTGCGGGGCGGAACGGGTGCCGATGCGGAGGCGCTCTGCGTGGCCAGGCTCCGATAGGCGTCCAGCAGAAGACCGGATTCCAGGCCATCGCGCGTCGAGAACCAGAGGCAGTCGCGCGTGAGATCGACGGCCTGCACCGCCGGTTCCTTCAGAAGCCATTCGCGGGTACGGGATGCTGATTCGAGGAGCGGTTGTTCCCGGAGATACGACCGAAGCCGTGCGTCAGCCTCGCTCGCGATCCGCTGCAGGCGCGAGCGGGCCTCGATGCTTTCCCGACTGTCCGCAAACATGGTGTCTTGGGCCCATGAGAGCAGATCGATGGGCACCGACGACGTCGCGACGATGGAGATGCCTTCCTGCGCCCGCCGGTTCCGTGGAAACCTGGTCGCGAGTGTTTTCACCGCCTGGAACCGCACGGTTTCGGATGCGTCTGCCAGCGCGTCGATCACGGCTTCGACGAGCGGGGCTTCTTCCCAGGGCGGGAGGAGCGGGAGGGACTGAAGCGTGATCAGCGCCTCCTCGCGGCATCGCGGATCGCTTGCGTGAAGCACCGAAAGAAGCTCGGGAACCGAATCCCGGGTGAACGAAGCCGTCATGGCCCTGATCCTGTCGGGTGTGACAGGCGTTTCACCGGCAGAACTCACCGATGCGAGGATGAGGAGGAGAGACGGCAGGGCCAGGGCCGCAGCGTGTTTCAGAATCGTTCTCATGGTGTCGTCGCCTTGGCCGCTCGAAATGGCCGGTACAGAGAAAAAGCCCGGAACCGGAGTTCCGGGCTTTCGAAAAACGAATTACTTGCCGGTGGCCGGTTCGGCAGCCGGAGCGGGCTCTGCGGCCGGGGCGGGTTCGGCGGCCGGAGCGACAGGCTCGGCGGCCTTCTCTTCGACCTTCTTCGCCTTCTTGGCTTTCTTGGACTTCTTCGCCTTCTTGCCCTTCTTGGAGGGCTTCTTCACTTCTTCCTTCTTGTCGGCGCAGGGCGCGACGGTGGTTTCGGGGGCGGCGGCGCCGTCCACGATCAGGTTGCCGTTCTCATCGCGGGTGAGGACGTGCCAAACATCGCCGTGCTTGAAAGCCGGAGCCAGAGCGTTGCCTTCCTTGTCGGTGCCGGGGGTGCGGCGGCTGTAATTGGTCTGGGCGCTGTAATACATCAGATTGTGCTTCAGGGTATGGGTCTCGTCCTTCGTGAAGGAGACGGACTTCATGTCTTCGCTCACATACACGACTTCCTTGCCCAGAGAAACGCTCTTCACATCACGGTCGCCGGAGCAGCGATCAACCTTCGCGGCAAAAGCGGACGAAGCCGGAACAAGCAGAGCGGCAGCCAACAGAACGGGGAGCAACCTCTTCATTACATGAACCTCCATGCAGATGTTCTTCGTGAATTCGCAACGATTCAAGTTGCGCGCCTACATTACTGCGATATCTCGGAGTTGTCAATAGCTTTCGCGGTGAAGGAGACCCGGATCAGCGCTGTTTCGGGCTTGCAAAATCCGTCCGGGTGCGAATGAGCCACTGCTGGAACCAGAAGATGATGCTGATATCCATCATGACTGTACCTCCTTTCTGAACCGCCCGCCGAAGGCGGGGCGCGGCCCGTCGCTGGACAACGAAGTGTGTTCCTCGGCGGCGGATCGGCACGCTTCAAATACAGCATTTATCATGCCATCCGCGGAAAGCCTCATGGGGAGAATGTTTTTGCGGTTGCGTCGGCGGCGCGGCCTTTCCGGATCGGGGCTATGCTCAAAGATTGCGCAACAGGTCTGACTGAATGTATAGTTGAGTCCGAAGTGCACGCTTTCCTTTCGAGAGCCCTGTGCCATAGCAGGAATCAACAGGGGAAAGAAACCGACCAATAACTCAGACGAGGAGCCTCTCATGCAGCCCCATCTCAAGCTCGAAACCGGAAGTATCTCCCCCTACGTCCTCGTGTGCGGCGATCCCGCGCGCGCCGAACTGATCGCGAATCTCTGCGAGAATCCGAAACAGCTTGCGTACAACCGCGAATACAGAACATTCGCTGGGATGTATAACGGGCAGCAGGTCACCATCACGTCGCACGGGGTCGGTTCGGCCGGCGCCGCGATCTGCTTCGAGGAACTGATCAAGACCGGCGCGAAGGTCATCATCCGCGTCGGAACCTGTGGCGCGCTCATCGACGGCCTCGGCCAGGGCGACCATATCGTCACGACGGCGGCCGTGCGCGAGGACGGCGTGTCGTCTCTGCTCATTCCGCTCGGGTACCCGGCCGTCGCGGACAGCGGCGTCACCGACGCCCTCGAAGCTGCCTGCAAGCGGGAAAAGGCGCCCTACAAGCGCGGCATCGTCGTCGCCAGCGACCTGTTCTATCCCGGCATTCTGCCCAGTTCGCTCGAGATCTACAGCAAGGCCGGCGTGCCCGGTGTCGAGATGGAGTGCGCGACCCTGTTCGTCATTGCCTCCCTGCGCGGCGTGCGTGCCGGCGGCATCCTGACCGTCGACGGCAACCCCCTCAAGTGGGACGAAGGCAACTACGATCCGCACGGCGAAAAGGTCACGACGGGCAAGTCCCGGATGCTGAAGCTCGCGCTCGAGGGCATCACCGCCCTGGCGAAGGCTGACAAGGCCTGAACGAGCGGTCATGAGCAGGCACGCCGGGTGCGGATGCGACGGGGCTTGTCCCCCGGCCGCATCCGGCGTCGCCTGCTCCCCCGCGAAGTCGCCGTGCGGCGATGGGCCGGTTCTCTTCCTGCTGCCGTATCCGAGCCTTTCGGGGCTCGAGCTGTTCTGCCTGCGTTTTGCCGCAGATCTGCAGAAACGAGGCATTCCCGTCGCCGTCGCGGCCCCGGAAGGCGGCCTGATCGCCGAACAGTGCCGCATACGGGAACTTCCGTGCCGGAACCTGCCCGAGCTGCGCCGGATCGACCCCGCCGCGGTGAAACGCCTCTGCGACATTCTCGGAGGCGGCGGAGTCGGCCCCGCCGCGCGCGCGGTGGTGGCGTTCCGCACGCAGGCGATGTACCCGGTTCACCTGGCTCGCCTGATGATGCGCCTGCACGCCCCCCTCTTCCTGTTCTACCGCATCGGGGCGGGCAATTATCACCGCCGCGACCCGCTCCATCGCGTCCTGTTCAGGCATGTCGCCGCGGTCGTTCCGAACGCCGATCACGTCGCGAACAAGATTATGAAATACTGGTCCATATCTCATGACAAGGTCGTCTGCATCCGCAGCGGTGTCGATACGGAACGGTACCGTCCCGACGAATGCCGGCGCAACACGCTGCGGGCAAGTCTCGGTTTGTCTGAAAACGCGCTACTGATCGGAAATGCCGGTCGCATCCACCCCGAAAAGGGCTCCGAGGTCCTCATCGACGCCGTGTTCGGCGCCGGCGGCGCATCCGCCGGGCGTGCCGACATCCATCTTGCCTACGTTGGCCGCGAATACCAGCCCGGCTACGCCGACCACCTGCGCCGCCATGCGGCCGGCTTCGGCGCCGCGGATCGGTTTCACATCATTCCGTTCCGCAACGACATCGAGGCCGTCCATCCGGGGTTCGACCTGTTCGCCCTGGCCGTCACCTCGCACGAGACATACGCCTATACGGCGCTCGAGGCGATGGCGTGCGGCATTCCTGCTATAGTGCCTGCTATAGGAGGGATGTCCGAGATGTTCGCCGACGGCGCCGAAGGCTTTTTCTTTCGTCATCGCGACACCGCTTCCTTGAAGGAGACCCTCCTGAAGGCCGTCTCCCTCCCCGCCGCGGAACGCCTCGAGATGGGCCGCGCCGCCCGTCGGCGCATTATCGAAACCGCCGGCTGGGATGCCATGATGACCCGCTACCTCGCCCTGTTCGCCCACTGCCGCGTCCCCTTGCCGGGAACTCGGGGGACGTGATACCGAATAACGGAATATATATTTCCTGGATGGCATGAATCCCGATTTGCGGGAAGACCGGATTTCTGGTAAAAAGAGTCGCCATGTCGAGAGACTCCGTTCGCGCCGTTCCCCGCGCCAGCCTGTTGCTGGCCGTGCTTGCCGTGCTGGTTTTTTTCGCCGCCCCGGCAGCGGCCGAAACGGAACTCACATTCTGGAACTTCTGGGACCAGAAGTTCATCGACCCTGTGATCGCGCGCTTCGAGACGGAACACCCCGGCGTCAAGATCCGGAGCGAACAGCTCAACTGGGGAAACGGCCTCGACAAGATCGTCGTCGCGCTCGCCAACGGCCGCGCGCCCGACATCTGCGAACTCGGCTCGACCTGGACCGGCAAGTTCATGTCAGAGGGCGTTCTGCTCGACATCACCGAGCGAGTTTCTGACCTGCGACCCCGGAACCACCTCTGGGAACCCGTCGTCTGGGAAAACCGCGTCTACGGCCTGCCTTGGCTCGTTGGCACCCGTGTGCTGTTCTATAACAAGGCCCTGTTCAAGGCGGCCGGCCTCGATCCCGACGCCCCGCCCCGCACCTGGGACGAACTGCTCGCCGCCGCGAAGGCCATCCATCGGCCCGACAAGGGAGTCTACGGCTTCGGTGTGAACGCCGGCGAAGGCCATATCCTGTACAAGAAGTTCCTGCCCTTCGTCTGGGGAAACGGCGGCTCGATTCTCGACGGCCAGGGGAACTTCTGCTTCGACAGCCCCGCGACGCGCGAAGCGCTCGAATTCTACCGGCGCCTGATGGCGTTCGGCCTCAAGGAAAAGCAGGACATCCTCGACGAGGCATTCAAGAAAGGTCGGCTGGGCCTCGAAATATCGGGCTCCTGGAACTTCGCGAAATACCCGAAGGAAGCGCCCGACCTCGATTTCGGAACGGCGCTGATCCCGCCCCCCGCCGCCGGCCGCGGCCGCTCCTGCTCGTTCCTGGGCGGGCAGATCCTCGTCCTGTTCAAGAACTGCAAAGATCCGCAGGCCGCGACCGAGTTCCTCAGATACCTGACGAAGGCCGAAAACACGCTTCCCATCACGAAAGAGGCCTTGGTCAGCTTCCCGACCGACAAGGCTGCCTATGAAGACGACTTCTTCCGGAAGAATCCGAAACTGGGCGTGTTCGTCAAACAGATGGAAACCGGCGTGCATCCCCCCGTGCATCCCCTCTGGATCGAACTCGAAAGCATCATCAACGACGCCGTCGAGAAAGTCCTGTACGGAAGCCCGGTCGAAGAGGTGATGGGGGCCGCTGCGACCGCATACGAGCGCGTTCGCCTCCAGTTCGATGAGCGCCGGAGGGCAGGCGCGCCGGCCCGGACCGATGCCGTTCCGACCCACGCCGCCGGAGGAACCGCAGCCCTACCCGTCTGGGCGATGGTCCTGCTCGTGCTGACCGCCGCGGGGACCGTCGTCAACGCCATCCTCCTGCTCTTCATCTACGGCGAGGTAAAAAAAAACGCCGCCTGACTCGGGCGGCGGGTCGTGACAGGGCGTCTTGCCCGGCGACGGTCCTTCTGTTCCTGCTTCCCTGGCTGCTGACATTCCTGGTCTTCTGGCTGTATCCCCTGGCGTTTTCCTTCCTGCTCAGCTTTTGCGACTATGACGTGTTTCGTGCGGGTGCCTTTCGCTGGACGGGATTCGACAACTTCGTCCGGCTTCTCGGAGACGCCCGGTTCCGGCAGGCATTCGGAAACACGCTCTTCTTCGTCGTCGGGACGACGCCCGTCACGACGATTCTCGCCCTGGCGCTCGCTCTGCTGATCGAGCGCGTCAGGTCCCTGCAGGGCCTGTTCAGGTCGGCGTTCTTTCTGCCGTCGATCATCTCGATGGTCGTCATCGCGACCATCTTCAAATCATTCTACGCGCCCGACGGCTTCCTCAACGCCGTCGTGGCGCTCGCCGGGTTTCAGAAACATGCCTGGCTCGTCGAGACGTCATGGGCGATGCCCGCGATCATGGCGATGGACGTCTGGTCCTCGGTCGGATACTACATGGTATTGTTCCTGGCGGCGCTGAAATCCGTCCCGGCGCACCTGTATGAGGCGGCCGAAGTCGACGGGGCGGGGGAGTGGGCGCAGTTCAGGCACATCACCCTGCCGCAGATCCGCGGTATGCTCCTTTTCGTTATAGTTATAAATATTATACGTGGCTGGCAGGTGTTCCCGGAGATTTTCACCCTGACTCGCGGCGGCCCCCTCGGAACGACGGACACGCTCGTCCACCGGGTCTACGAGGCGGCTTTCAGGTATCACGAGATGGGATACGCCTCGGCGATGGCCTGGGTGCTGTTCGCCGTCATCATGGCCTTGTCCCTCATACAGATGCACATCCTGCGGGAGAGAGCCCGATTACGGGCGTCGATGCGGCCAGGGCCGCCGGGGCAGTGACGGCGACTTCCCGCCCCCGTTCCCGCACGGCCGGCCCCCTGCTGACCCTCTTCCTCGGCGCGCTCCTGCTGAGTTATCTG
>JAGOCE010000208.1 GCA_017998915.1 Candidatus Ozemibacteraceae bacterium | reverse complement strand
GATCAACGGCCTCAGGGAGCGGGTGGACAGTCCCATCTACGCGACCTCGGTGGGGCTGATCCGATATGGTGCGCAACATTACCAGGCCGAACCGGCGGAGCCGGGCGTGCTTGGCGGTGTCGTAGATAAAGTAAGGGCGGTTTTCAGAAGATTTTTCAGTGATTGAGCAGAAGAACGGTTTCTAAACGGTTTAATACTATATCAGAAGATTTATTTGCCGGCGGGGCAAAGCGAAAAAGGAGGCTTTCAGTGTTCGACTTCAATCAGGCGGCTGCGGAAAATGCGGAAATCAAGGTTATCGGCGTGGGCGGAGGCGGCACCAATGCGGTGAACCGGATGATTTCTGCCGGGTTGGCGGGCGTCGAGTTCATCTCGGCGAACACCGACGCACAGGCGCTGGCGCTTTCGGATGCCAAGGTGAAGATCCAGCTCGGTGACAAGCTCACGAAGGGGCTGGGCGCAGGCGCCAACTACGAGATCGGCAAGAAGGCAGCCGAAGAGGATCGCGATCGCATCGCCGAGGCGCTCGACGGTGCCGACATGGTATTCATCACCGCCGGCATGGGCGGTGGCACCGGCACCGGTGCGGCTCCCATCGTCGCCCAGGTCGCCCGCGAAGTCGGCGCTCTCACGGTCGCCGTCGTCACCAAACCCTTCCGGTTCGAAGGCAAGCGGCGCACCAATGCTGCCGATCACGGCATCAAGAACCTCAAGGAAGCCGTCGATGCGATCATCGTCATTCCGAACGACAAGCTGCTTGAAGTGTCCAAAGAGAATGTCACCATGATCGAAGCCTTCAAGTATGCCGACGAAGTGCTCCGCCAGGGCGTGCAGGGCATCTCCGACATCATCATCAACCCCGGCCAGATCAACACGGACTTCGCCGACGTGAAGGCGATCATGACCCAGGCCGGATCGGCCCTCATGGGCATCGGGATCGCCTCCGGCGAGAACCGCGCCGTCACCGCTGCCCAGATGGCGATCAACAGCCCTCTGCTCGAGTCCTCGATCAAGGGCGCCCGCGGCGTGCTCATCAACATCACCGGCAGCGCGAACCTCGGCATCCACGAGATCAACAAGGCCGCCAGCATCATCCAGGAGACCGTCGACGAGGATGCGAACATCATCCTTGGCACGGCCATCGACGAGAACCTCGAGGACCAGATCAAGATCACCGTCATCGCCACCGGTTTCGGCGAGGCGGTCCGCCAGGAGCTCGATCCCAAGAAACGCATCATCGAGGAACTGCGCACCGTCAGCCGCACCGTCGAGCAGCCGCTCGCGACGCCGATTCCGCTGGCCGCGACCGGTACCACCGGCCCGATCGCCTCGTCCCTCGACGATCGTGAGATCCCGACCTTCCTCCGCAAGCGCAACCGCTGATCGATCGCGATCATTCCTGACAACGACCCACGAAGGCGCCGTTCGCGGCGCTCTTCGTGGGTTTTCCTTCGGTGGGAAGGCATGCTGAGATGGGTCTGAAACATCGACACCAGGTCGAGTCGGCTACTGACAGACTGCGGGCGACGGAGCGTCATGAACGCCGTGTGAGCGTCGCGGGGCGGCTCAACATGGCCGTCTGTTTCCCGGGGCCGTATGCCCTGGCGATGAGTAACCTCGGCTTTCTGACCGTGCACCGGCTCGCGGGCGAGCAACCGGATATCGGCGTCGAGCGGTTCTTTTTCGGCTTCGACCCCGGCGTACCTGTGCGGCCGCCCTACTATTCGTTCGAGACGCGGCGCCCCCTCGGAGATTTCGATATCCTGGCGTTTTCCTTCAGCTTCGAAGGCGATTTCGACCGCATTCCCGCAATCTTCGGACCGCTGGGGCTTCCCGTGGAAGCGGCGCGCCGGCGCCGCGGGCGGTTCCCCCTGCTTGTCGCCGGCGGCGCCGCTGTAGCGGCCAACGCGCCCGCCCTGAGCCGGATCTTCGACGTCCTCGTGCCGGGCGAGGCCGAGACGACGCTGGCACCGATGCTGAGGGCGTTTCTCGAGAATGGCCTTTCGGCCGAATCGGTCGCCGAGCTTCCCGGGATCTGGGCTCCCGCCCTGCGTGGCGAGCCCGTTCCCATCGCGTGCAGGCACGACGTGGCGAGTGAGCCGGCCTGGTCGCACATCGTCACGACCGCCAACGTGTTCGGCGGCGCCTCACTGTTCGAGGCCATGCGCGGCTGTCCGCGCAGATGCGCGTTCTGCCTTGCCCGGGTCATCTATCATCCGCCCCGGCCGGTCCCGGCCGCCCGCCTCGCGGCCTGGCTCGACGAGAGGCCTGACTGTCGTGACCTCGGTCTTGTGGCCCCCTCGCTGTTCGATCACCCGGAGATCGAGGAAATTCTCGATCTCCTCGCCGCGCGGACCGTGCGTCTCCGAAACTCGTCGGTCAAGTGGGAACGCCTGAGTGACCGGATCCTCGAGCGGCTGGCCGCGTGCGGGGTGCGCGGGCTGACGCTGGCCCCCGAGACGGGCAGCCGCGAGCGCCGCGAGGGGATGGGCAAACCGTTGCGGGAAGATGCCTTTTATGATACGCTCGAACGCGTTCAAAAGCATGGTTTCGAGCATCTGAAGCTGTATTTCATGGCCGGTCTGCCGGGCGAAACCGACGACGATCTCGACGCGACCGCGGCGTTCGTCGGCGACGTGATGGGCAAGGTGCAGAATGGTTTCAAGAGCCTTTCGGCGACGGTTTCCGGGTTCGTTCCGAAACGGGGCACGGCATGGCAGGACGAGCCGGTGTGCCCGCCCGACGAGCTGAAACGCCGGTTCGGACGATTGAAAACGGCGTTGCGGCCGCTGGCGGATCGGGTGAAACTGCAGTTCGAGAGCCCGGCCGAGGTCGCGCGACAGGCGTTCCTGGCGCGGGTCGGGCCCGAGCTCGCCGAAGAATACGAGAAGGAGGCAACCGCATGTCGGGAGAGAGGAATGGCGAAAAACGCCCCCGCATCGGATCTGGACTTTTAACCCTGACCGTGTGGGCCGTTCTGGCCGCGCTGGTTCTCATGACCGGATGCGGTGAGCCGAAGCCGGCGACGGCGAAGAAGGTCAGGATCGGCCTGATGATCACTCCCCAAGGCTTGAACGACCAGGGATTCAACGATCAGGCGCACGACGGCATCAAGGCGGCCGAGAAAAAATACGGCATCGAAGCGGTCATCATCGAGCCCGCGACGATGAAAGACCCCGAGGCGTCGCTGCGCTTCTTCGCGGCCCAGCCGCTCGACGCGATCATCGTCGTCGGAATGGCTTTCCAGAAGGCGATCCGCAAAGTGTCCGCCGAACATCCGCAGCTGAAATTCTTTGCCGTCGATTCCGATGTCGACGAGGGGAATATCAAGGGTGTCGCCTTTCGTGAGCACGAAGGCTCGTTCCTGTGCGGCTATCTCGCGGCGACATTTTCGAAAAACCGGAAGATAGGCTTCGTCGGCGGCCATAACATCTCCGTCATCGACCGATTCAGACGCGGCTTCCATGCCGGCGCCGCCTTCGCGGCGAGCGGCACGCAGGTTGTCGACCGGTTCGTGGCGCGCGATTTCTCCGGTTTCAACAAGCCGGATGCGGCTAAAAAAATAGCATTGGATTTATATAATAGCGGATGCGATGTCATCTACCATGCCGCAGGGGCTTCGGGGCTCGGCGTGATCGCTGCCGCCGTCGAGGCACGCAAGAACGTGATCGGCGTCGACCGAAACCAGGACGGGATGGCGCCGGGGCTCGTGTTGACCAGCATGATGAAGCGCGTTGATCTCGTCGTCGAGGAGCTGGTGAAGGACATCGTGAACTCCGAGGGTGAGAAGAAAGGCGTGAAACGCAGTTACGGCATCGCCGAGGGCGCGATCTCGCTCACCGAGTTTCAGTTCAGCAGCCAGCAGCTTGGCGAAACCCTCGTCAACGAGCTCGGCGAGCTTTCACGCCAGATCGTCGCGGGCAAACTCGAGACGGACCCCGGCACGGCGGCATACCCTCTCGCCGAAGACGCGCTTCCCGAAATCGCTTCCTCCGGTCCGGAGATCGATGTCGCCAGCCCGGCGGGAAACTGAGATGGACGAACGGCCGATCGGCGTATTCGACTCCGGTGTCGGCGGGCTCACGGTCGTCAAGGAGCTCCGGAGCTTGCTGCCAGCCGAGGATGTCGTGTATTTCGGCGATACGGCCCGCGTGCCATACGGCAACAAGTCTATTCCCGTCATACGGAGATTTTCCCTCGAAATCGCCCGGTTTCTCGAATCGATGCGGGTGAAGATGCTGGTAATCGCCTGCAACACGGCGACGGCGCTGGCCCTCGAGTATCTCAAGCGCCAGACCGACCTTCCCATCGTGGGCGTCATCGAACCCGGCGTGAGAGCCGCGCTGAACGCAGGAAACGGGCGCATCGGCGTCATCGGGACGAGCGCGACGATCCGGTCCGAGGCGTATCAATCGCGACTGCGCAGGTTCCGGCCGCAGGATGTGATCCTCGCGAAGTCCTGCCCGCTCCTTGTGCCGCTCGTCGAGGAGAACCTGCTCGACGCACCGATCACGAGGCAAGCCCTGGATATGTATCTCTCGGATTGGCGCGAGGCGGGAATCGATGCATTGATCCTCGCATGCACGCATTATCCGCTGCTCAAGCCCCTGATCGAGGAGTTCTTCCAGGGAAAGGTCCGGCTGATCGACTCGGCCAGGGAAACGGCCCGCGAAGTCGCCGAACTTCTGGCCGCCCGGAGGTTCCAGGCTCCGCCGGACCGTGCTGGAAGCGAAGAATTCTACGTCTCCGACAGCCCCGAGAACTTCATTGCGATCGGGAGCACGTTCCTTGGCAGAACGCTGGAACGGGTTTTTCTCGAGCCCGTGTGGAAACGGGATATTGGACCGTCCGGCTCGGCAGACTGACGCGCAGCCGCGAGACAGCACCATGGCTGCAAAACGAATAATATATATAACGATATTTGCTTTTCTGGCGTGGTGCCCGTGCCCGGCCTCGACCGGAGAAGAGCCCCGATGGACCATCGGCATTCTCGGGGCTCTTACGGGGCCGAAGGCGATCTACGGCAAGCCCCACCTGCAGGGGGCTTCGCTGGCAGCCGCAGAGGTGAACGCCGCAGGTGGCATCGCCGGAACACCTCTCGAGATCGTCGCCGTCGATGACGGAGGCGAAATGGGGCGTGTCGGCGATCTGATGACGCGGCTCATCTACGACCAAAACGTGGTCGCCGTGGTCGGAAGCGTCGATTCTGGCTGCACCCATGTCGCCGCGATGCTCGCCGTCAAGGCGCACGTGCCGCACCTGACCTGCGTTGCCACGGATCCCTCCCTGACGCGGGCGGGCAGCCCCTGGACGTTCCGAACGCTCGCGGATGACGACCGTCAGGCGGCCGCGCTTGTCGAGTGGTTGTGGGGGCAGGGTCTGAAGCGTATCTCGCTGCTGGCCGGAGAGTCGCGGTATGGCCGCATGGGCGCACGCATCTTCGCGCGCCGGTTCCGGGAGAAAGGCGGCGAGGTCACCGGCCCGGTTTTCATGACGGCGACGGAGGCTTCCGCGTCGAACGCCGTCCGCGATGCCGGCACCGACCGGGCGCAGGCGGCGGTGCTCTGGATGCTCGCTCCGGAAGGCTGCCTGGCCGCGACCGCTCTGAGGCGCAGCGGTTTCGCTGGAACCGTCGCGGGTGGTGACGGCCTGGCGAGCCCGGCGTTTTATAGGAGCGGCGACCGGACGGTCGACGGGGTCGTGGTGACCTGCCCATACGCTGCCGCCGCGGAAATCCCAGAAAACACGGCGTTTCGAAGAGCCTACGAGGCCGCCTACGGTGAGCCTGCAGACTCGTTCGCCGCTCATGCATACGACACGGTGAAACTGATCGCTTCGGCCGCATCCGCCGTCGATGCCGCCGGCCGCCGAAATCCGCCGGCGATGAGAGAGACGCTCAGAAATATATTATCTCGTATATCTGTTTTCCGCGGCGCCACCGGAGTCATGGGATTCGACGCGTCCGGCAACGACGTCCGTCAAGTGCGGCTCGCCGTATGCCGTAACGGAGCGCTCGAGTTGATGGGGCCGGGAGGGCGGTGAGATGAAGGCTTTTAGCCCGTTCAGACTGTTGCTCGGTATCGCCATCGTCCTGGTCGCCATCGGCATCCTCCGGGACCAACCCGAGCTGGTCGGGCCCCAGATGACCTACGGCAATTTCGACGAACCGGGCCTGAAGAGCTTCGTAAACCGCCTCGAACCGGGTGTTCCGGACCACGCGAGCGTAAAACGTTATGCATTCGACCGGATTGCCTGGCATCCGTTGATCTTTCTCGTCGGTATCCTTTTCCCGGCTTTGCTGATGGCCGCCCTTTGGCGAAATCAGGAATTCTGGCTGCACGGAAGCATGCGTGCCCTGATCCAGTGGATCGCGTTCGTCACGGCCCGTATCGGCGTCATCAGAGCTTCGGGAATCTGGCCTCTGAGACGTTCGTGCCTCGGCACGTTTCCGTTCCTGAACTGCCAGGCATGCGAGATGGCGAGCGGGGCATGCCCGATCGGCTTCTTCCAGAACCTGCTCGCAACATCGATCCTGCCGGTGCATCTGATCGGATCGATGCTGCTGTTCGGCCTCGTCTTGGGCAAGAGCATCTGCGGCTGGCTGTGCCCGTTCGGTTTCATCAGCGACATCATCGACCGGTTCAGTCTGAAGCGCTGGAAGATTCCGCGCGGCTTGTCGAACCTGCGCTACTGGGTGCTCGCGCTCGTCGTCATCGCCCCCCTCGCCTTCGCCTCCGCCGGAATCACGGGACACAATTTTTTCTGCAGCACCATCTGCGCCTCCGGAAAGATCTACGGGATCTGGCCCTACTGGCTGACAACCGCCTCCCCGTCCTTTTTCCCTGCCGGCAACTGGCTGTCCGGCACGATGGGGGACAAGGCCGAAATCCTGTTCCACATCGCCTTGACACTCCTTCTGGTGCTTGCTATGGTGATGGTCTCCGGGCGAATCTTCTGTCGGGTACTGTGCCCTCTCGGAGGCCTGTGGGGCCTGTTCAACGGCGTCAGCCTGGTCGGTATCGAACACAGACGGTCGGTGTGCAGTGGCTGCGGGGCTTGTGAGTCTGTCTGTCCGATGGGAGTGTCGCGTGAGTTCGACGGCTTCGCCGACCGGACATCGTGCATGAGTTGCGGAAAATGCATCCCGGTTTGCCGGTCCGGGGCCAGGAGATTTCGGTTCGGGCCGGCTGCCGAGATACGGGAAGAGGAGGTCGGGATGAGCGGGTCGATGACAGAAGTATACGGTGGAATAT
>JAGOCE010000207.1 GCA_017998915.1 Candidatus Ozemibacteraceae bacterium | reverse complement strand
CGAACCGCGAAAAATCGGCCGAGGCGCCCGCCGAAATAAGCGTGAACAGGATCATGAGCACGGGCACCGCGGTGCATCGAAACGACATCGGACCCTCTCCTTCACGGTTTCGCCGAAGGTTATTGCTTCATCGTTCGAACGCCCGGGCGAATCCGTTCCTCTCTGGTTGACGAACAACGCTTCGAACCGCTAGACTTCGTGCGGTTGCGGCCGAAAGTCGCCTTTTGAAGGATACCTGTCCTTTGGCTGGCGGTCAACGGACCCCGATCAATCCGAAGAAACCGGCGGTGAAGGGATGTCACAGGAGCGAAAAGAGGCGAAACCTGCCGTGACGGATGAGTTCCAGCAGGAAGACAGGCTTCTCGACGAGGGCGCGCAGCCCGTCATCGACGCGATCCTGCTCGAAAAATATGAACTGGCCGAACGCCGCCTGGGAGAGCTGAAGACCCGCACAGGTGAAACAGCGACGACGATATTTTTGTCCGGAAAACTTCTGCTGGCGCGGAACGAAACGGGTGCGGCCTACAACGTTTTCAAGAAACTCCATTATGAACTGCCCGTGTTCATGGGCAATCGGCGCGAATATTCAGACCTTCGCGCCATGCTGCTGACGAGACAGCTGGAAAAGGCCCGCGCACAGTGGCAGGAGATCCTGTCGCGATCCCTTTCCCTGCTCGAGCCACAGTACACCGACGAGGCTGCCTCCGGCAAGGACCCGCAGAAGATGCAGGCCGAGCTGATTCCCGACATTGAAGAATGCCTTGAGATATATAAAAAGGTACTTGAAATAGAGCCGATGCACATCGACGGCCTTCGGGGGTTGTCGGTCTGTTATTCCGAGCTGGGCCGCGCCGACCTGATCGTGCAGCTGAAGGACCGCCTGCAGAAAGCGCAGGAATACTGGATTGAGATGAACAAAAAGCGGTCCCACCTCGTCTGGGTCGAGTGTAAGGCCCTCGCGTCGGTCGAGAAATTCGAAGACGCCCTGCGCGTCGCCGGCATCGTCGAGGATGTCCTGCCCATGCACCGGGGCCTCGTCCTGCTGAAGGGGGAAATCCTGTTCCGGCTCGGAAGGTTGCGCGAATCCCGGGCATGCGTCGAGACGCTTCTGCGGCTCGTCGAGGGCGACAACGAGGCTCTGCGGCTGAAGAAGAAGATCGAACTGCAGAGTCTCGAGGAGAGTCTCATCAAGGGCCAGGAATGCCTGCTATTCGCCGAGGAGCAGCTCGCCGGCTCGACCTCGCAAATGAAAAAAGCGAAGGAAGCCCTCGATCATTATCTCGAGGCCCTTGCCGCCGACTCATACAACCTTCGGGCGCTGGTCGGCGCCTACAAGTGCCACCTGCTGACGAACAATCCGATCAAGGCCAGGCTGACCATGGAGCGGATCCAGCAGATCGAGCCGAACTACCCGATCGGCGACATGCCGACCAGTTCGAAAACGACGGAAGAAGAAAAGACCGAACCCTGCTTTGTCGCCACCCGCCTGTTCGGTGCCGACGCTCCCGAGACGAACGAACTTCGCCGTTTCCGCGATGAAACGCTTCGGACGTTCGGAATCGGTCGTGTCGCGATCGCCGGATACCACCGCATCGGCCCCCGGATGGCCCGCGTCTCGCCGGGGTTCCCCTTGCTGATCCCGATGAGAACACTCCTGCGCTCGGTTGCCGCCGCGATTCGCGCCCGCAGGAACACGAACAAAAGCTGAATTACAGAGACACCGGGGCACAAAGAAAACAATCTCCGTGCCCCGGTGTGTTATATGTAGTTAAAACAATATATGGCGCTGCTCCGCTTGGGCGGGTTTCACGCCCGCACCTCCTGGAGTCATGTTGTCTTAGCAGCCGGCGGCGAGGGCGAGTTTGATCGAGTTGATGCGGATTTCCTTGGTGTCGGAGCGGGAGAGGAGAATGACGGGGACCGTTGCGCCGACGATCAGGCCGCCGGTCTGCATACCGGCGAAATACATCATCGATTTGCCCAGGACGTTGCCGGTATCGATATCGGGTGCGACGAGAATGTCAGCTTGGCCGACGATGTCATTGTAGAGGCCCTTGTGATGGGCCGACTCGAGGGAGATGGCGTTGTCGAGCGCGAGGGGACCGTCGACGGTACATCCCTTGAACTGTTTGCGCTCGCCCATCTTCGCAAGAACGGCGGCATCGACCGAACTGGGCATCTTGAGATTCACCGTTTCGGCGGCCGAAAGAACGGCGACCTTCGGCTCGGCCGTGCCGAGCCGCTTTGCGATGTGGACGGCGTTCATCAGGATTTCCTGCTTTTCGGCAATGGTCGGGTGGGGGATCATCCCGCCGTCGGTGAGGAACCGGAACGAGCCGTTCCACTCGAACACCAGCACGTGTGACAGGACGGAGCTCATCTTGATGCCGGTTTCGGAATTCAGGACGGCCTTGAGGAGAATGGGCGTCGAGATGGTTCCCTTCATCAGGGCTTTCGCCTGGCCGGTCCGCACGAGTTCGACCGTCTTCGCGGCGGCGGTTTCGGGGGTGAGGGCCTCGATGATGCGAGGTCTGAATCCGGGTGCCTCGCGGGCGAGCAGCGGATCGATGACGGCGGGGTTGCCGACGAAAATGCAGTCGACGTACCCGAGTTCGGAGGCTTCCTTTGCAGCTAGAACCGCGTCGACGTCCTCTGGCATGCAGATCGCGAGCGGGACACGGCCAGCCTTCAGTTTCGAATCGAGATCGCAGAAACGCATGATCGCACCTTTCCTTAACGTAAGTATATAATAATAGTTATAATAAATGGTCGTTGCGGGATGGCCTCAGTATTGCCTGACGATCGTAGGGTCCTGGAGGGCTCGCACGGCATGGGAGGCGAGGGCCTTCATCTCGTTCTGGCCCGGCTTCACGACGAGCGGTGCGATGAAGCCGACTCGCTCGCGGATCCACTCGACAACCCTCGCGTTGTAGGAGACGCCGCCGGTCAGGATGATCGCGTCGACGTTGCCGCAGAGGGCCGCGGCCATGGCGCCGATTTCCTTCGAAATATGATAGCACATGGCTTCGAGAACGAGCTTCGCTTTCTCGTCACCGGCGTCGATACGCTTGATGACGTCACGGACATCGGCCGTGCCGAGGTGCGCCATGAGACCCCCCTTGCCGATGAACATCTTGCGGAGCTGGTCGTAGGTGTATTTCCCGCTGAAGCACATCTTGAGTAGACCGACCAGCGGAAGGGTGCCGACACGCTCGGGCGAGAAGGGGCCGCCATCGTTGGCGTTGTTGACGTCGATGATCCTTCCCTGCCTGACGGCGGCGATCGAAAAGCCCCCCCCGAGGTGCGCCACGACGGCATTCAGGGTTTCAGGGGCGACGCCGCGTTCCTCGGCCGCCTCGCGGAGCATTGCCTTGATGTTGAGCGCATGCGAAAGGGTCCCGCGCGGTAGTTCCGGCCAGCCGCTGATCTTCGCCACCTCGTCGAACTCGTCGACCGATACGGGGTCGGCGATGAAGGCGGGAATCTTCGCTTCTTCGGCGATCTCGTGCGCCAACAGCGGCCCAAGGTGAGAGGCATGGTCTTGGAGCCTGCCGCCTTTGATATCGTCGAGCATGGCGTTGCTGATGGCATATACGCCGCTCACGAGAGGTTTCAGCGGAGAGCCTCGGCTGATGACGGCCGAGAGGGATGAAACGGGAGTATTCCAGAAGGCAAGAGCCTTGTGCAGGGCGTCGCGCCTGAATTCCAGCTGGGAAAGGGTCGTCGGGAATTTCGCGAGCTCGGCGCGGTCGTGCTCGAGTTCGTGTAGCTCGCGAACGTTCTCTCCCTCGAACAGGGCGATCTTGGTCGTGGTCGAGCCGGGGTTGATGACCAGCAGGCGGGGGGAAACCGACATTACGTCACTCCTCACGTGAAATCAGGGCTTGCCAGGGGATGGCGCCTGCCGCCAGGCGGTCTGCCGGGCAGAAGTCGGCCAAGGGGAATGCGAAGGGCGAGAACCAGGCGGCGTGGTCGGCGGGAACGGGCGGGTGCGGGCCGTTTCCCTTCTCAACGAGCTCGCAGCGGACGAAGTGAAGCCGGATGTCCTTGTCGGGATAGGCGTGTTCGAGTACCAGCAGGCGTTCGTGCGCGTTGACTTCAAGATCGAGCTCTTCGACGAGTTCGCGCTCGACCGCCTGGGCCGCCGATTCACCGTTCTCGAGCTTTCCGCCGGGGAACTCCCAGAGGCCGTCGAGATCGCCGCCGGTACGCTTCGCGAGCAGGATACGCGATCCGTGGACAACGACGGCGGCACCGACCTCGAAAAAGGGGCGGTTCGGCTTCTTCATGCGACTTCCAGCAGCAGGCCTTTCAGATACCTGCCTTCCGGGTGCGAGAGCGCGATCGGGTGGTCGGGCGCATGGAAGCTTTCCCGCAGAATTCTCGCGCGGCGGCCGGCGCGGCGGCAGGCTTCGGTGACGGCCGAGGTGAACTCATCACGGCCGAGCTGGCTTGTACACGAGGCCGTGAACAGCAGGCCGCCCAGCGAGACGCGGGCGAACGCGAGGGCGTTGAGCTTGACGTAGGCCCTGACGGCACGTTCGAGGTCGGCGCGATTGCGGGCCATCGAGGGCGGATCGACGACGAGCAGGTCGAACATCTCGTTCCGATCGCGGTCGAGAAAATCGTACATATCAGCCGCTATAAGAGGGTTCTTCGCGGGGTCGTAGCCGTTGATTTTCAGGTTGTCGGCGGCTTCGGCGAGCGCCGGTTTCGCCGAATCGACGGTGACGACGCGTGTCGCACCGCCGGCGAGGGCCGCGACCGTGAAGGCGCCGGTGTAGCCGCACACGTTCGCGGCTTTCCGGCCTCGCGCAACTTGCCGGATGAGGGCGCGGTTGTCACGCTGGTCGAGGAAAAATCCGGTCTTCTGGCCGCTCATCAGGTCGGTCTGGAACTTGAGTCCGTTCTCGCGGAATCGGATCTTTTCTGGCATGTCCTTCCCGAAGATGAGGGCGGCGGCGGCCCCTGATGCGCGTTTCACATGGTTTCGGCGCCAGATCCAGCGAAGACCGGGGATGATCTTCGGAAGCGTCGCGGTGATGACGTTGACGAATGGCTCGAGACCGAGGCTGTAAATCTGCACGGCGGCCGCATTCCCGTAGATGTCGATGATCAGGCCGGGGATGCCGTCGCCTTCCCCGTTGATGAGACGGTAGGCGTCGGTCTGGGCCGGGTCGAAGAACGAGCATCTGAGCGTCTGGGCAGCAAACAGGCGTTTTCTGATGCGGGTTGGAAGGTCGTCGCCGGAGTCGCCCTCGACCATGCGCACGACGATCGGCGAGTCGAGATCAAGGTAGCCGCGTCCGAGCGGCAAGGTCTTGTGCGACACGATGACGGCCTCATCGCCGGTCGTCGCATCGGGCGGTAGGTCGCGGAGCGCTTCGCGGTAGACCCAGGGGTGTCCCCGCATCAGTGCGAACTCGCGGTCTTTTTTCAGGGAAAGCGTGATGGTTGCCATGGTTGAGGCGGGCTCGTTTCTGATAACTGGCCTGACATCAGGCGTCACATCCTACCAATGTTTCCCGTCTTCGGCAACAGGCATTCAGACGAGTCGCTTGAGGCAGATCATCGAGATGTCGTCGGTGGCCGGCTGGCCGTGGGTATGCGATTCGAAACGTTCGAAGAGGCTGGCGATCGTCTCGGTTGGATCATCGTGGGCCAATGAGCTGAACCAGTCGATGGCGCGTTCGTACCCGATGAGCTCGCCGCTCTCGCCAATCGACGCCTCGACCAGGCCGTCGGTGTAGAACAGGATCGAATCACCCGGTTCGAGCGTGACGGTTTCGCTCTTGTAGACGGCCTTGGCCCTGACGCCGAGCGGGAATGACTCGGAGCCGATCTGGTCGATGGTCCCCGTCTTCGCTTTCCAGAGGAAAGGAAAATTGTGGCCGGCGTTAACGAACTCGAGGGTGTTGTCTGTCGGATTCAACGAGTAGAGGAACATCGTCATCATCTTTTTTTTCTTGATGTTGGCAAGCAGGAATCGGTTGAAAGCGGTGATGGTCTCGACGAGGGGACGGCCGGAATTTTCGTCCATCGTCAATGCGCATTTCGCCATGCCCATGATGAGGGCGGCAGACACGCCGTGGCCCGACACGTCGCCGACGAGCCCACGGAGCCGTCCGTCGCGGCATATGAAGTAATCAAAGTAGTCACCGCCGATATCTGCCATCGCGATACTCCGGCCCCAGATGCGGAACCCGCCCGCGTCGAGAGGTTCTGCCGGGAAGAGGCTTTCCTGCACGATTCGCGCGACTTGCAGGTCCTTCATGCCGTCGAGCACGTGGTTCATCAGCCCCGACAACTGGCCGAACTCGTCGGTGGAAAGTATCGGAACCTTGTGCTCGAATCGACGGACTTCGATCGCGTGCATTCCCTCCCCCAGGGCTGCGATAGGCTCGAGAAAATGCTCGGTGAGGAGACGGCCGATCAAGAGGGCGGAGACGAAAACGAGGAGAGCGAGTAAGAGGAGAATGAGCCAGAGGAGGCGAACCCGTTCCTTGACAGGTTTGAGCGACGTCGTTGCGACGAGCGCGAAGTTGCCCAGATTCGAGCCCATGGTCCCATACCAGAGCCGTCCGAACCCGTCCTCGGAGGTGATCAGCCGGATCGGATTGCGTGACTGGATGACGGCTTTGGCAATTTCGTTGAGCCGCGATCGGTCATGTGCCGCATGATGAATGGACGAGCCGAGAAAGATCCTTTCGCCGATTCCGCTGACGGTCAGTTGCAAATCCGGCTGTTTCACCAGCTCAGGGATTTTCGTATTGAGATAGGCCCTGTGAAATTTGCCGAGATGCATCACGATGAAGACGAGATACTCCGCCGAGCCGTCCTTGCCGAAAATGGCGTCATAAAATACGTAGGAGCTGTCGGTGCCGAGAGACAGAACGATGAACCGTCCGAGGTTCTGGCTCAGCTGGTCGAGATTGAAGGAGCCGACAATCCCGCCGAGAAATCCTTCCGCCGCGTCGACGGCGAGAGCGCCGGCATCGATGGTGAGCGATTTGTTGATCCTGTTCAGCAGCTCACGGGCGAGAAGGACCGTGAAGTTCCTCTGCTTCTGGTATTTATCATCGCTCGTCAGTGACTTTGCCGTTGCGACAGAGGCGCCGGACTTGTTGATGATGAACGCCATGTCGATCGCGGACAGGTCGCCCACCGTGCTGAATATCTGTCTGCGCTTTTCGAGGTCGGGGGTTGCGCGGATTTTCTCGAGAATTTCTTTCAGCACCAGCTCACGCCGGGCTACGT
>JAGOCE010000206.1 GCA_017998915.1 Candidatus Ozemibacteraceae bacterium | reverse complement strand
GACACCCTTTCCCCGATGCAGATGGCCATCATCTTCCACCAGGTTTTCGACCTGAACATGAAGTTTCAGTTGTTCGACGTGCCCACCCTGACGGCCGACAGATGCAGCGATGTCCTACTGAGTCTGCTCTCGTCAGGCAAACGACCCAACAAGTGACGGAGGCAGAACACATGTCCGCGATTCGAACCCCGGTTTTCCGAACACTCCTGTGCGGCCTTTTCATGCTGACCTGCATCACCGCTCCGACGATCGCACAAACGGAGCGGAGGGAACCGCCGACCGGCGATGTTCGCGAGATCGCCAGTGAAACACCCGATCTGGCCGATGCCCCGGCGCAGACTGCCGAATCTGGAAGTGCCGATTCCAGCGACGTCCAGGATGTGGTTCCGAAGCAGACGATGAACGAGTTCTATGAAAGTCTGAAGAATCTTCCCGTCATCGACACGTCGTCCGGCCCCGTGAAGATCGAGGACATCCATCTTGCCCAGGTGCTGCTCCTGGCGCTCGAGCGGAATCGCACGATCATCGGCTCGGCTCAGCAGGTCGAGAGCGCTGATGCCCAGGTTCTGCAGGCCAGGGCAATCTCCGGAGCCAGGCTCACCGGAAATTTCCAGCAGTCGCACGTCGATGACGTGGCCAAGACCATTTCGGGCGGAAAAACGATCGACCTTGGAAAAAAAGATTCTCAGGCAGCCTATGTCGAAGTGACCCAGCCGCTGTATCTCAGCGGGAAGGATCGCTCGGCCCTCAGGTCGGCACGCCTTGGCCGATCGGTTGCCGGCGCCGGTCTCATGCTGACCCGGCAGAGCGTCCTGCTCGAGACTACCATGCTGTGGCTCTCCTGGCTGTTCGCAGGCGAGGCGGAGCGCGTGGGCCAGAAGGATCTCGAGCTCGCCGAGGCGCACCACGCGCTGGTGAACGCCAGATTCCGCCAGAAGCAGGTGTCCCAGTTCGAGGTGCTGCGGGCGGATGTCCGCCTGGCGCAGGCATGCAGCGATCTTCGAAAGAAAACCAACGCGAGGGAGCTTGCGTTCCTCGACCTGCTGAACGTGCTCGACCTTCCTGAAAACACGGTTCTCACCACAAAGGACCGTCTTCTCATGGTCGATCTGGAGATCGATCCGGTCAAAGATGCTTCCGAAGCGCTCGAGCTGCGCGAAGACGTGCGCATGAAGCGGCTGGGGGTTCAGCTCGCCAGCCAGGGGATCGCGTCGGCCCGAAGCGAAAATCAGCCCATCGTCAGCATGTTCGGCCAGAGCGGCGTGCAGGACCCCTCGTCGAAGTCGTCGATGGGGAATTACGAGCGCAAGGGCTACTGGAAAGCCGGCGTCGTGGCGAACTTCACCCTGAGCGACGGCGGCTCGAGGAAAGGCAAGATCAAGGAAGCCCACGCGAAACTGGCCATCGCCGAGAACGCCCTCCAGGAAGCCATCGTGAAGGCGAACATCGAGATCAAACAGGCGTCTTTGAACATCGAGACGGCGAAGGAAGTGGTGAGCGCGCAGCGGGAAGCGCTGAAGCAGGCGGAAGAGGCGCTTCGGCTTGCCGGCGTGCGGTACCGCAACGGCCTGTTCACCCAGGTTGAGCTGTTCGATGCCGAGAATGCCTATCTCGCCACCCGCCTCCAGTATCTCCAGGCGATCTTCAGTTACCACCAGGCCTATGCCGCCTACAGACTCGCAACCGGCAAGCTCGGACGGGAACTCCTGGCTCGGGCGCCCAGTAAATAAGAAGGAGATATATCATATGACATATTCATTCTCGAAAGCCTCGCCGAGCGGACGCTCGAAGTCGCTCCTGGTGACGGCCCTGCTGGCTTCTTCTTTCGTATTTCCTCTCCCCACCAGCCTGCTCCCGGGCATGCCCGGCCTCGCGCCCGCTTCGGCGCAGACGGATGATTCGAAGCTCCAGCCCGTCATCGTCGAGAAGGTTGTCTCCTCTGACATCAGCCAGCAGCTGCGCACCTCGGGTGAGATTCTTTCCTACCAGGGCGCCGACATCCATCCGAAGATCGGCGGGGAGGTCATCAAGGCCAACGTCCGGGAAAGTTCGGTGGTGAAAGCGGGCGACGTGCTCGCCGAGATCGACCACCGGATTCTCGACGCCCAGCTCGAACAGGCCCAGGCTGCCGTGACGGTCGCCAGAGCCTCGGTCGAGGTTCAGGAGGTGCTGGTCAAGACGTCCGAGTCGGCCCTGGTCTCAGCCAAGGCCCAGGCGGCGGCCGCGAAGGCGAAGGCGGTCAACATGGCCGCGACGAAAAAACGGTATGAAGAACTGTTCCGGGAAGGGGCGGTTTCCGAGCAGCAGCTCGATGACGTCAGGACCCAGTATGATGCTGCGGATGCCCAGAACGTCTCGGCCGAATCCAGTATCCGCCAGGCGGAAGACGCCATCCGGTCGAATCAGGTGACCCTCAAGGTCCGCAAGGCCCAGCTTGCGCAGGCCGAATCGAATCTGCATGCCGCCGAGGTCCAGCGCGAGAACGCGTTCGTGAAAGCCCCCTTCGACGGGCGCATCACCATGCGTGCGCTCGATGCGGGTGCCATGGCAAACCCCGCCCAGCCGATCTTCCGGCTCGAGCAAATGAACCGCGTGAAGGTGGTCGGCAGCCTGGTCGAGAAAGACCTGATGCAGCTCCAGGCCGGGAAAACCGAGGCGTCGGTCAGGGTCGACACCTTCGCCGACCGCGAGTTCAAGGGAGTGGTCACGAGCGTCTACCCGGCCATCACCTCGAAGACCCGCACGGGCCAGTTCGAGGTCGTGCTCGAGAATCCCGAGATCGTCCTGCGTTCCGGCATGTATGCGACGATCATCCTGTCGCTCCAGACCGAGAAAGACGCCGTCGTCATTCCGAAGGATGCCCTTCTCACGCATAACGGCCAGGCATCCGTCATCCACGTCACGAGCGAGGGAATGGCGGTGCGCAAGCCGGTTCACGTCGGCATCGTCCAGGAAACCCGCGCACAGATCCTCGAAGGATTGCGGCCGGGCGACCTGATCATCACCCAGGGCGCCGAGCTGGTGAAGACCGGTATCCGGGTGAAGCCGGTCCTGATGGAGGGGGAAAAATGAACCTCTCTATATATGGTGTGAAATGGCCTGTCACCACCACGATGGTGTTCCTGGCCACCATCATCCTCGGGGCATTTTCCTGGACCCAGCTCGGCGTCGACCTGATGCCCAATTTCGAGATCCCCGCCGTCACCATCATCACGACGTATACGGGCTGCGGCCCGCGGGAAATCGAGTCGAGCATCACCGAGCCGATCGAAGAAAGCGTCTCGACCGTCGAGAACGTCGACGAAATCACGTCCCAGTCGATGGAAGGCATTTCCATGGTCACGGTGAAGTTCAACTGGGGCATCAACCTCGACGCGGCGACGAACGATATCCGCGACAAGCTCGATCTCGTCGCGCGCCGCCTTCCCGACAATGCCGACAAACCATTCATCTTCAAGTTCAACACCTCGATGATTCCCGTGGTGATGCTCTCCGTCTCGGCGAATGAGAGCTGGGAGAAGCTCGAGAAGATCACCGATCGGAAAATCGTCGACGCTCTCAAGCGCATTCCCGGCGTCGCCACCGCCCTCCAGATCGGCGGCGACAAGCGCGGCGTCCTCGTGAACCTCGACCGGGAGCGTGTGCAGGCCACAGGATTGTCGGGAAGCCAGATCGTCGGCCTGCTCCGGAATCAGAATGTCGACAACCCCGGCGGCACCATCAAGCAGGGGCAGTTCGAGTATCTCGCCCGCACCCCCGGCAAGTTCACCCGCGTCGATGATCTCAAATCGGTCGTCGTCGCGACGAAACCCGGCGTCGTGCGCCTCGGCGACGTCGCCGAGATCAGGGATGATTTCCTCGAAAAGTCCAACGCGTTCTACATCAACGGGAAACCCGGCATCGGCATCATGGTCCAGAAACAGTCCGGCGCCAACACCGTCAGCGTCGCCGCCGCGGTGCGCGAGGCCCTGCCGGAGATCCAGGCCCAACTGCCTCCCGATGTGAAACTCGAGATGATCATGGACACGTCCGAGTTCATCCAGAACACGATCGACAACCTGAGCGACTCGGTCCTGCTGGGCGGCATCGCGGTGTTCTTCGTCATCATGTTTTTCCTGCGCGACATCCGCGGAAGCCTGATCATCTGCACCACGATTCCGACCTCGCTGATCATCACATTTCTGTTGATGTATCTCGCCGATTATACATTAAATCAGATATCGCTATCGAGTCTCGCGATCGCCATCGGCATGGTCGTCGACAACTCGATCGTCATCCTCGACAATATCAAGCGCTACCTCGAGCGGGGTGTCAAATCGCGCGAGGCGGCCATTTCCGGCGCCGTCGAGATGGGAACGTCGGTCATGGCCTCGACGCTGACGACCATCGTCATCTTTCTGCCGATCATCTTCACGACCGGCCTGACCAACATCATGTTCGGCCAGCTGGCGATGATCATCACGATGGCGCTGTCCGCCTCCCTGATTTCGGCGCTGATGTTGACGCCGATGATGTGCTCGAAAATCCTCAGGCCTGCAAAGGTCCGGGACAATCTCGTCGTGAAGCCGCGATTCGAGTTTCTCGAAAAAATCGAGAACATGTACGGAGCCACCCTGAACGTGCTCCTGAACAACCGCTGGAAAGCGGTCGGCGGCCTGATGACCTGCTTCGTGCTGTCACTGGGCCTGGTGAAACTGGTCGGTGTGGATTTCATGCCCGACCAGGACCAGGGTCGCATTACGATCAAATACGAGTGTCCGGTGGGTACCCGGTTCGAGGTGACGGGCGAGTTCGGTCAGCGGATCGCCGAGATCGTGAAGAAAAACGTTCCCGAGCTCAAAACACTCGTGGTCCGGTACGGAAAATCGGCGGGTCAGGTTGGCGCGATGTCGGGGGCCAAGAACTTCTCGTATGCCGGCCAGGTCAGCGTGATGCTCGTTCCCAAGGACAAGCGCGAGCGTGGCGTCAAGAAGGTCATCCAGGAGCTACGGCCCCTGATCGAGGAGATTCCCGGCATCACCATCAACTTCGATTCCGGCGATCCCATGGCCAACATGATGGGCGCAGCCGGCGCCGGCTTCACCCTGAACCTCTACGGGTATGACCTGAAGACAGGGCTTGCCTGGGCGAACCAGCTCAAGGAGAAGCTGTCGTCCATTCGCGGCCTCGCCGATCTCGAGATCAACCAGGATCTTGCCCAGCCCGAACTCCAGGTGAATATCGACCGGGAAAAGGCCGCCACGCTTGGCTTCAACGTGTCAGATATTGGGAACACGGTTGAAACCTACATCAGCGGCGATACCACGGTGAAATACCAGGAGGGCGGTGACGAGTATGACATCGTCGTGCGGCTGCGGCCGGAAGACCGGGACCGGGTCGAGGACCTCGATCGGGTGCCCCTGATCAGCCCGACGGGCCAGGTGGTGCGTCTCGACAACGTCGCCCGCATTTCGAACGAGCTCGGTCCGACCAACGTCTCCCGCAATGAACAGGAACGGTATATCCAGATCACTGGCCAGGTCTACGGCCGCGGTTCGGGTGATGTCAGCGACGATGCAAAGGCGATCATCGAATCGATGCCGATCCCACCGGGATTCTCCTGGAAATTCGCCGGAAACGAAAAAGAACGCCGCGAGTCGTTCTCGGTGCTCCTGCAGGCGGTCATCCTCGGATGTATACTCGTTTATATGGTTATGGCATCCCAGTTCGAATCGCTGCTGGCGCCGTTCATCATAGCCCTGAGCATTCCGTTCGGCTTCATGGGCGCGGTGCTGTTCCTGGTCATCGTCGGGTCGAGAATCTCGATCGTGTCTCTGCTGGCGTTCCTGATTCTCATCGGTATCGTCGTCAACAACGGCATCGTGCTGATCAGCTACATCAATATCCTCGTCAAACGAAAGATCGGCCTCAGGGAAGCCCTCGTCACATCAGGCATCAGCCGGTTGCGGCCGATCCTGTCGACGACGACGACGACGGTGCTGGGCATGATTCCGATGGCCATCTCGACGGGAGAAGGATCGGAAATCTGGGTCCCCATGGGAATGAGCGTCATCGGCGGCTTGATCGTCTCGACGCTCATGACCCTGTTCCTGATGCCCATCCTGTACTCGCTGTTCAGTCGGTGGCTCGTGCCGGCGGACCATCCGGCGTAAAGGAGAAAACGTGATGGAATTCCTGATCATCGTGTGCAGTTCCACCGTGCAGGACGAGCTGCACGAACTGTTCGAAACCATCGGTGTGACCGGGTATACGTGCGTGCCGTCGGTCACGGGCTCGGGGAAAGGGGGTGGAACCCGGCTGAATGACGAGACCTGGCCGGGTGATAACAGCATGATCCTGATCGCCGTGTCCGCCGACCAGGCGGCGAAGGTGATGGCCTGGGTGCGCGAATACCGCCAGGGTGCGGTGCGTGAGGGCATGAAGATCTTCTCGCTGGCCATGAAGGAAATGATCTGAGCTGAAGGAACCGCTTTTACTCTGCGGGGCGTGGTACGGTATAATCCATTCGATTCAGAGAACGAGGATCGATGGGTAACCTGCCATGATGAGATGGATATTTGTCCTGATGGCGGCCTTCACCGCATGGGGCGCGATCACGAAGCCGGCCTTCTTCTGGGAACACCGCAAGGCCCGGTTCATGCGCGGCATCCTGGGGGATGCCGGCGCCGCGGCTTTTTATATTGCGATAGCTCTGTTCTTCGCATGGCTGGGCGTCTTCGGCCCGGTGAAATGACGATGCGAGACGAGATCCGCTCGATCAGGCTCTACTGCGCCCTCGGCCCCGGACTCGACGACGTGCGGTCCGCCCTGCGCACATCGGTCTGGCCCTGGCTTCGCAGTCAGGCCGAGAAGCGTGGCTGCATCCTGACCGTCGTCGAACTTCGCGACGGCGCGCCGGGAAGCGACCCCGACGAAACCATCCTGAAATGGACGTTTCACGAGATCGACCGCTGCGCCCCGTTTTTCATCTCGATCGTCGGAAACGATGTCGGCCCGGCACCGAGGAAGATCCCGCCCGAGGCGTTCCTATTCGAGCCCTGGATCACCAGGTTCAAGGGTGCCTCGATCTCCGAGCTCGAGGTGCGCCGCGCCATGGAACGCCGCTCCGAGATCTTCACGCCGCGCCTCTTCCTCATCGAAAGGCCGGGCGGCTCCGACGCACCTCCGTCGAAGCGCCGTGAACTCCTCGCGGCGGCCGCACGCGAGATGGGCGCCCTGGTCGTGTCGTGCGAGGGTGAGCTGGAAACGATAACGGAAA
>JAGOCE010000205.1 GCA_017998915.1 Candidatus Ozemibacteraceae bacterium | reverse complement strand
CCGAACAGATCCGGGTCGAGCTCGGCATCAAGGCAGGTCTTCATTTCGATCCCACCGTCGTGCGTGCCCGCGAAGCCGTCTATGCGGCCGCTACGTCGGCGCAGGGGGGGCGTCCATGATCCGGTTCCAGCCCTCCTGGATCCTCGAATCGCTCCCCTCGGACGCCGTGAAATCCATCTTCCTGCCTATCTCGCCACGGCCCCACTCACTCCTGTGGTTCAAACGCCTCGGCATCAGGATGTATGTCAACGACCCCGTCGAGAGTCGGGCCGTCATTCTCCGCGCCCTTCTCGCGAACGGCTTCGAGAAACTGTCCGAACCGAACCGCCGCAAGTTCATCAGGGCCCTCGACAAACCGTTCAGGAAAGAGACGAATCCGTTCCTGCCGTGGGAACATCGCCTGTTCGACGCGCAGCAGCTTGATTATCTGCACTACTGGCGGGAAGCGTCGTTCGAAATCTCCAAGGCGTCCCAGAGCGAACTGTTTCAGGCGGGAGTGTACAACGTCATCGCCGCCTGGATCACGATGGCGGCGTCCGGAATCGCCCCGTCTGTTCCGCCGGACGAACTACTCGAAATGATGATTCGCCGCTGCGAGAACCTGCTCGTGAGTGCTGCCGAAAAAATATTCTGCCTGAACATGCCGATCGACGAGCTGGGAGATGAAGTCGAGGCCGACCTCTATGTCATTCCGCTGAGCTTCCACGGCAGGAAACGTCTTGAAAGCGATCACGACGTGATGTTTCATGCCTGGTGCCGCGGAAACGCCGACCTGCAAACGGCGAAGGACGAGATCGACAAGGCCCGGAAGGGATGGATTTTCGACTGGAAAACGGGTTGTGATGTCGCGACGATGCTCTCAAAGGCCGGAAAAGCAGGGTATGTAGCCGTCACGTGGTCAGGAGACGATCTGCCGCCTCTCTGGCACGAAGAGCACGTTGCCGGCCGGCTTCGTGAAATCTTCGCGACACGGTTCCCGAGATCCGTCCTGAGGATCAAGGCCGCCGACACCGCAAGAAACGATTACGATTTCCTGCTCCTTCTCGCCAGGCCGGGCTTCGAGTTGCCCCAACCGAATTCGTCCGACGGGAAACAGTTACCCGGCGCATTCTGAATTTTCATTTCTCTCTCTATTTCTTGGTGGGCCGGAATGTGCTACCATGATCGACATGTCGTTACGATCGGCTTTTCATACCATTGTCCCGGCTGCCCTCGTGCTCTTGGTCACGTGTGGACTGCTCCCTTCCGGCGCTGCGGCTGCCCTGTTTCTGCAGGGTGAAGACGTCATCGGTCCGGACGGCATCGTGATCTGCGTGAACGAAATCCGGCGCACGCCGTTCACCGGGGGCCTCGGTACCGGTGTGAAACAGGACAAAGTCGAGATCCAGCTCACGTTCGTGAACACCGGAACCCGTTCGTTTTCGGTCGACCCCCTCAACGACTACTCCCTCCGGCTGGGTGGAACGTATGCCCCATCACCCATGGAGAATCCCGACTGCCTCGCCAGGCCCTTCGACATGAGCCCGGGAACGCAGAGCCGCGGAACGCTGTGTTTCACGGTCGATGCTGCCGACACCGTCGCTCCCCGCCTCGTGATGAAGAACGACCATGTTTCTGAGCTCGCGGTCCTGTGCGACTCCGATCTCGGAAGACTGATGGAACAGAGTGCGTCATCCCTCCCTGCCATCGACGGGACCGTGAAACTCGTGAAATTCCTGATCGAGGCCGAACGCCTCGAGGCCGCGCGTGGTCTCATCGAGAAGGCGGTCGTCGCTTTCCCGGGCGACCCGCGGATCTCCCTCCTGCAGGCGATGGTCAGGCGTCGCCTCGGTGACACGGAGGGCGCAAGCGACGCGATCGCCCGGATAGGCGACACGGCGAGGCTCGAAAAAGACGACGCCCTGGAACTCGCCCGCCAGGCGTTCGAATTGACGCAATACGGCGTGGCCCAGAAGATGCTCGAACCGTATGCTGAACGCGGCAGCCTCGGCGACAAGGAACTGCTGTTTCTCGCACGGTGCTGGTATTTCGACCGCCAATACGATCGGGCCGACAAGCTCCTCACCGACCTCTACGCCCGCGGATTCCAGGATAGCAGGCTGTTCTTCACGCTCGGCAACATCTGCGAAAAGCGCGATGACTGGCGCGGTGCCCTGAAGTGGTGGGAAAAGGCGATCGAGGCCGACCCGAAGTATTACGAGGCCGAGTTCAACATCGGCGTCGCCTGGTACAAACTCGACGAACGCACGCAGGCGATCGATCACTGGCGCCGCGTCCTGATTCTCGATCCCGATCCCGAGACGCGCGAAGCGGCGGAAGACGCCATCAGAAGTCTCGAATAAAAATATTACACTATATATGATACGACGGAGTTGAACTCAGATCATGGCAAAGAAACGACTTGTCAGCGGCATGCGGACCACCGGTTCCCTCCATCTCGGCCACCTCGAGGGCACCCTCAGGACGTGGGTGAAGCTCCAGGAACAGTATGACTGCTATTTTTTCGCCGCCGTCTGGCATGCGTTCACCGACCGCCTGAAGATCGACGAGCTGCCCCGTTACATCACCGACATGGTCGTCGATTTCATGAGCGTCGGCATCGACCCAGAGAAGTCCGTCATCTTCCGACAGTCGGCCATGCCGCAGCATGCCGAGCTGAACACGATCCTCAGCATGTATACCCCGCTTGGCTGGCTCGAACGGTGCCCCACCTTCAAGGACCAGGTGCGCGACGAGGCAAGTCGCGACGGCACCTCACTCGGAAAACTGATGTACCCCGTTCTGATGACGGCCGATATCATCTGCTATAAAGCCGAAGCCGTCCCTGTGGGCCGGGACCAGCTGCCGCACCTCGAACTCACCCGCGAGATCGTCCGCAGGTTCAACGGCGTGTTTGGCGAGATCTTCCCCGAGCCGGCCGAGGTGCTTTCTGAAATCCCCGTCCTGCTCGGTATCGACAACCGCAAGATGAGCAAGTCCTACAACAACTCGATCGAGCTGCGAGAGACGCCCGAGAGCCTCAAGCAGAAGATCCACGTCATGATCACCGACCCGCAGCGCGTCCGCCGGAACGACCCCGGCAATCCGGACGTCTGCACGGTTTATTCATATCATAAGATATATACGAAGGATAGGCTTGAGGAGATCGCGAACGGCTGCCGGACCGCCGGTATCGGCTGCCGCGACTGCAAGAACATCCTGTTCGAGCGTCTCGAGGGTGTTCTCGGCGCGATCCGTGAAAAACGCGCCGAGATCGAGAGCCGGCCTGGCCTGGTCCGCGACGTCCTGGCTGCCGGCGAGGCGAAGGCACGCGAGACGGCCGAGGCGACCATGAACGAGGTTCGCCGCGCGATGGGCTTCATCGCCTGAGAGGGACGGAACGTCGATGAGCGCATACCAGGTCCGGCTTCCGGCTTTCGAGGGCCCCTTCGATCTGTTGTATCACCTGATCGAAGAGCAGAAGGTCAATATCTATGATATACCGATCTCTACAATAACGGCCCAGTATCTCGACTACCTTCACATGATGGATATCCTCGATATGGAAGTCGCCTCAGGATTCCTCGTCATGGCGGCAACCCTGCTCGAGATCAAGTCCCGCATGCTCCTGCCACGCGACAAGCCACAGGCCGGCGATATCGAAACAGGTGACGAGGACCTCGACGGCGCACCCTACGAGGAAGATGCTCGCCGGGAACTCGTCGACAAGCTCGTCGAGTATCGCCGCTTCAAACTCATGGCCCTCGACCTGCGTGAGATGGAGCGGAAGAACTCGCGCATCTACACTCGGGCGGGCAGTTACGAGCTCCAGCCCGAGCAGATCCTCCAGATCAACCTCTCGGCGTTCGACCTTCGCGCCCTGTATGAGGGGCTGGTGCGTCGGCGCCTGAATCCGCCGATCCATCGCGTCGTCGTCGACCGCATCGGCCTCGAGGCCCGGATCGACGAGATCCGCCGGGTTCTCAATGATCTGCGCCACCGCCGGGAAGTTCCGTTCAACGACCTCGTCCGCGGTCGCAAGGACCGCTACGACGTCGTCCTTTCCTTCATGGCTATTCTCGAAATGTTCAAACTGGGTGAATGCGACATTGCCCAGACTGACAATTTCTCGCCCATCACGATCAGGCCGGTATCGGCCGCAGACTCCGTCGAAGAAGCCGCCGTCGGCTGATGACAGAAAAGAGACTGCAATACGCGCATGAACGCCGACAATGAACTGACACAGCAACCTCCCGTCCAGCCGCAGCAACTCCCCCTGCCGTCCGGTCCCCGGCCCGATCGCGACACTCTTCTCGCTGCGTTGCAGGGGCTTCTCTTCGTTCACCACAACCCCATTCCAACCCAGCGCATCGCCGAGATCCTCGAACTGCCATTCTCCGAGGCAGAACTGCTTCTGAACGAGTTCAGGATCCGTCTCGACGAGAGTCCGTTGTCGGGACTCCAGGTCATCATCACCGAGCAGGGCGTCCAGCTTGCCACGAAGGCCTTCATCAGCTCCTTCATTCAGCGCCTCGAGGGCCAGAAGCTCGTCAGCCTCTCCCTGCCGGCCCTCGAAACGCTCGCTGTGATCGCGTTCAAACAGCCGATCACGCGTGCCGAGATCGAGGCGATCCGTGGCGTCAACTGCGACGGTGTCGTCGCCACCCTTCTCGAGAAGAAACTGATCTTCGTGTCGGGGGAAAAGCCGGTCCTAGGCCGGCCCCGTCTTTACTCCACGACGCAGGATTTCCTCTATTACTTCGGCATCAAGAGCCTCAAGGAACTCTCTCTCCCCGAAGCCGATCTTCCGGGCGATCTCCCCCCGTCCGAAAGCCGCGACGTCACCGCCGAGATGGATGGTGAACGGTCCCTCCCGGAAGAAGAGGCCCACATGGCTGCCGATGCCGAGCCCGGACATGGCGACGCCGTTTCCGCGCCGGAACAAAATTCCGCAGCTGCTCCGACGGAGCCTTCAACCGATGCCTCTCTGGCGCCGGACAGTATGGTACACGATATACATCCTACGGAGCCAGTCCGGGAGAACGACGAATCATGAGCGGAACGCCATTTTTCAAAGCGCGGCTGGACAACGGCCTGAAGGTCGTTGCCGAGACCTTTTCGACGGTTCAGAGCGTGTCGATTGGTATGTTTTTTCGCAGCGGCGTCCTCTACGAAAACCCCCGGCTCCTCGGTGTATCTCATTTCATCGAGCACATGATGTTCAAGGGAACCGCGAAGCGCTCCCCGAAGGATATCGCGCGGGCCTTCGACCGGATCGGCGGGTATCTCAACGCGTTCACGGCAAAGGATTACTGCTGCTACTACGCTCGGGTCGTTCGCGACGAACTTCCCACCGCGGTCGAAGTGTTGGCCGACATGGTGCGTAACTCAGCGTTCGATCCCGACGAGTACGAGCGCGAGCGAAGGGTCATCCTCGAGGAGATCAAGATGTACGAGGATTCTCCCGACGAAATCATCCACGAGCTGCTCGGCCAGACTCTCTGGCCCGACGCCCCGATCGGACGACCGATCCTCGGGACGAGCGCCACGGTCGGCGCGATGCCGCGTGATGAAGTTGTTGATGTATATCGAAAACAATATGTGTCGGGTAATCTTGCCGTGTGCGCGGCCGGCAACATCGACACGGGCGAGTTCGTCGGCCTGCTCGAGAAGCATCTCGGCGACCTGCGCCCCGGCTCGATCGCCCACCGGAAGACAGCGCCGAAGCCGGACAGCGCCGCGTCCGTCTTCCGGAAGAACATCGAGCAGGTTCACGTGGCGATCGGAACCCCGGGTGTTTCGTACCGCGATGATTCGAGATATGCCGTTACCTTGATGAATGCGGCATTCGGCGGTGGGATGAGCAGCCGGCTGTTTCAGGAGATTCGCGAGAAACGCGGGCTTGCCTACTCGGTGTATTCCTACCACACCTCGTTCAGGGATACCGGAATCTTCAGCATTTACGCCGGCACCTCGCCGGACCAGCTGCCCAAGGTGCTCGAACTCATCAATACCGAGATCGAGCGGCTTGCTTCGAAGGGGCTCACGAAGATTGAACTCGAAGAGGCAAAGCAGCAGCTCAAAGGAAATACCCTGATCGCCCTCGAAAGCACGACGAACCGCATGAATCGTCTGGCGACCGGGTTCCTCTACGGCATCGAGCCCCAAAATCCGGAAGAGGCGATCCGCCCGTATCTCGCCGTCACGCAGGACGACATCAGGAAGGCGGCTGTGGAGCTGCTCGACCGGAAGAAGATGGCCATGACCGTCATTTCCCCCGCCTCCGATGTGTCGAAGGTGCTCGCAGACAGCCCGTTCAATGCCGTCCCGTGTCGCTCCGCGCGAACGGGCGGAAGGTCGGCCCCGTTGCATGTGGAAAAGCGGAAGTAGGGTGGTCCTGCCCGTATGAGAAGATCTGCACAAGGAGAAGAAACGATGAAGAAGAATCCCTGTCTCGAACGACAACAGGCCGTCGTTGAAGCGTTCCCCGCCGGGCTTGACGCGTTGCTGGTGACGAATCTGTCGAATGTCCGGTATCTGACGGGTTTCGCCGGCTCTTCGGGCGTTCTCCTCCTCGAACGAAAAAAATCCCTATTTTTCACGGATTTCCGGTACCAGGAACAGTCGGAAAACGAAGTCGGCGACTCCGCCGAGATCGTCGTCTTCAAGACCTCGTCCAGCGAGGCCGTTCTCGAGTATCTCGGGAAGTCCCGTGTTGCAGGTCTCGGCGTCGAATCGACCATGACGCTTGGCACCTACGAGATCTTCAGAGAAAAGTTCAAAGGCAAGCTGACCACAACGAAGGGCATCATCGAAGGTGTTCGCCAGGTCAAGGGCGAAGAGGAGATGGTAGAACTGCGCAAGGCGTTTTCCATCTCCGATCGCAGCTTCAAAAAGCTTCTTCGCTTCATCAAGCCGGGAAAACGCGAGACCGAGATTGCCGCCCGTCTCGAATACATCATGCGCATGGAAGGCTCGGAAGGCCCGAGTTTCGCGACGATCATCGCGTCCGGCGAGCGCTCTTCCTGCCCTCACGCCCACCCGACCGACCGAAAGATCAAGGCCGGCGAGATGGTGAAGATCGATTTCGGCGCGATCTGGAACGGGTATCATTCCGACATGACCCGCACCGTCTTCGTTGGAAAAGCCGATAAAAAATTTCGCGAGGTCTACGGCATCGTTCTCGAAGCGCAAAGACGCGCCATCGCTGGCATCAGGCCGGGTGTAACCGGTTTCGACATCGACAAACTCGCCCGCGACCACATCGCCTCGAAGGGATACGGCGAGCATT
>JAGOCE010000204.1 GCA_017998915.1 Candidatus Ozemibacteraceae bacterium | reverse complement strand
GCGCTGTGAAGCTGGTCACCAGCCTCATGGCCGACGCCGTCATGGAAGCCCTCGAAGGCAAGCCGTTCGAGGAAGTCCAGGGCGTCGCCGCCGATGCAGCCGCCATGGCCGCAGCCGCCGGAGCCCCCGCCGCCGCCGCGACCGTCACCAAGGTCGCCGAGGAAGGCGCCGAGAAACTGGTTATCGAGTAACAGCCGCGGTTCCCAATCACCGCAGTTTTCGTAGAACAAAGGGAGTAAAAGATGGAAATCAATGCCAAGATGGTATCCGAGCTGCGCGAAAAGACCGGCGCCGGCATGATGAAGTGCAAGGAAGCCCTGGTCCAGTGCAAGGGCGACGTCGAAGCCGCCGTCGATTACCTGCGCAAGAAAGGCCTTGCCTCTGCCGACGGCAAGTCCGGCCGCGCCACGTCCCAGGGTCTCGTCCACCCCCATCTCTCTGCTGACCGCCGCACGGCTGTCCTGCTCGAGATCAACTGCGAGACCGACTTCGTCGCCCGGAACGAGCTGTTCAAGGACTTCATCGGCCAGCTCTCGCAGCACGCCCTCAATACCCCCACGATCAAGACCGTCGAAGAGCTCGACGCCTCGACCCACAACGGCCAGAAGGTCGAAGAGACCCGCAAGAGCCTCATCTCCAAGACCGGTGAAAACATCACCATGGGCCGGCTCGAACGCATCCAGATCCCGACCGGCAAGCACGGCACGTTCGACACCTACGTCCATGGTGACGGCAACATCGGCGTCGTCGTCCAGCTGATCACATCGAGCCAGGAAATCGCTTCGAACCCGGAAGTCGTCACCCTGGCCCACGAGATCGCCCTCCAGGCCGCCGCGATGAAGCCCCGCTACACCGACCGGACCGAAGTTCCCGCCGCCGACATCCAGCGCGAGAAGGAAGTAATCCTCGGCCAGATCAAGAACGATCCGAAGAATGCGAACAAGCCCGAGAACATCCTCGCCAAGATCGTCGACGGTCGCATCGACAAGTTCTACAAGGAATACTGCCTGGTCGACCAGACCTACGTGAAAGACGACACCAAGACGATCCAGGATCTGTGCAACGAGCTCGGCAAGAAGCTTGGTGGCACGATCACCGTCGGCACCTTCCGCCGCTGGGTCCTCGGCGAGCGCCCCGTCGCCACCGAGACTCCCAAGGCCGAAGCCTGCTGCGCCTGCTGCGGCTGAGCCCGACGTGAGTCCGGATCAGATCGATCCTGACCTGCCCTGACCTTTTCAGAGACGCCCCCATGGGGCGTCTCTGTGTATATCAGGCGTTATTCATTCTCTTCATGGCATGATGAAGGAGAGCAACACGTGACAAGGACCAAACCGATGTTCAGACGCCCCCTCCTCAAGATCAGCGGGGAAATGCTCGGCGGAAGCGCCGGGACGGGCTTCAACCGCGAGGCGATCGAAACCTACGCGGCCGCCGTGGCGGAACTGACCAAGCATGGCATCACCCCTTCCCTCGTGATCGGCGGCGGGAACTTCTTCCGGGGTGCGCGCGGGCATCTGCCGGCCCTCGAACGGCATCACGCCGACTACGTGGGCATGCTCGCCACGGTGATGAACGCGATCTGCTTCGCCGACCATCTGAGCGCGACCGGGGTCAGGGCGAAGGTGTTCTCGGCGACGGCGATGGAGCCGATGGTCGAGCCGTACGGCATCGACAAGGCGAAAGCGGCCCTCGACGCGGGTATCGTCTGCCTGTTCGGGGGCGGGACGGGAAGCCCGTATTTCAGCACCGATTCGGCGTCGGCGCTTCGCGCGATCGAGACGGGATGCGACGTGCTGATAAAAGCGACCAAGGTCGACGGCGTATACGATTCAGATCCGATGAAGAACCCTAGCGCAAAGAAGTTCGATACGATACAATACCGGGAAGTCCTCGACCGTCAACTCGGCGTCATGGATCTCGTCGCCATCACGCTGTGTCGTGACAACCGCATGCCGCTGCTGGTGCTCTCGATGGCGGAGCCCCATGTCCTGTTGCGGGCCTGCAACGGAGAGCCCTTGGGCACCCGGGTCGTCGAAGGGTGAATGATTTTTTACTCAATTAATCCAATCAAGGAGAGATCAGGAATATGGCAACAGTCGATTCGATCATCAAGGAAAGCACCGACAAGATGGTTCAGTCGATCGAGGTGCTGAAGAAGGAATTCTCGACGATGCGCACATCACGCGCGACGCCGTCGCTCCTCGACCGTATCACCGTCAACCATTACGGGGCCGAGACGGCCCTGCACCACGTCGCATCGATTTCCGCCCCTGATCCAAAAACGCTCATGATCCAGCCCTGGGAAAAGAACCTCCTGGGCGAGATCGAGAAGGCGATCCAGAAGTCGGACCTCGGCCTGAACCCGCAGAACGACGGCCATGTCATCCGTCTGCCGATTCCCGCGCTGACCGAAGAGCGACGCAACGACCTGGTCAAGACCTGCAAGAAGAAGGCCGAGGAGTTCCGGGTCGCCATCCGGAACGTGCGGCGCGACGCGAACGATGCGATCAAGGCTCTCGAGAAGAAGAGCACGATTACGCAGGACGAGAGCAAGAAAGCCGTCGACCGCGTGCAGAAGATCACCGACGAGCACATCGAGAAGCTGAACAAGGTGCTCGAAACCAAGGAAAAGGAGATCATGGGGAAGTAAGGTCATGTATCGCATCAGCGAAGATTGCGTCGAATGCGGCTCCTGCCTCGCCGTGTGCCCGGTGAAAGCCATCAGGGAGGGCGAGCCGTTCGTCATCACCAGCAAATGCAATGACTGCGGTCGCTGTGCCGAGGTCTGCCCCGTGGAAGCCATCCGCCCCGCGGGAGCCGACGACTGAGACCGCTCCGTTCACGCCCGACAACCGCCCGCGCGGTGGTTGTCGGGCAGAAACGCCCCTTCGATTCAACACATGTCACAACCTTCAGCACCAGAGCGACAGCAGCAGCTTGAAGCGCTCCTGACACAGGTCCGGTCCTCACCCGTTCCCGTTCCGGCCCATATCGGCATTATCATGGACGGCAACGGCAGATGGGCCAAGATGCGCGGCTACAGCCGCATCCGCGGCCACCAGACCGGCGCCAGAAACGTCAAGACGATCGTGCGGTTTGCCGACAAGCAGCTCGGTGTGAGGCATATCAGCCTCTATGCGTTCTCGATCGAGAACTGGGCTCGCCCCAGCTTCGAAGTTTCGGCGCTCATGCGACTGATACGCACCTACATCGTACACGAGCGTAACGAGCTCCATGCCGAGAATGTCCAGTTCCGGCTCGTCGGCAGGCGCGAGGGGCTCGCCCCCGAAATTCTCGAAGAAGCGAAAAAATCGACCGAGCTGATGTCGCACAATACCGGCCTCACGCTGAATCTCTGCATCAACTACGGTGGCCGGGCCGAGATCGTCGACGCCGTCAAGCGCATCGTTTCGTCGGGCATCTCGCCGGAAAAAATCGACGAGAAGCTGATTTCGGGAAACCTCTATGCCCCCGACGTCCCCGATCCCGACCTGATCGTCCGGACGAGCGGCGAGATGCGACTGAGCAACTTTCTGCTCTGGCAAAGCGCATATAGCGAGCTTTATATAACAGACATCCTCTGGCCCGACTTCGACGAATTCGAGCTTTTGAAGGCCGTCGCCACCTACCAGGGCCGCGAACGTCGCTTCGGGAAGACCGGAGAACAAATCGGCGGCAAGGGTTCGAAATGATCTCGAGGCTCCCGCTCATCTTTCTCGGCATTCCCCTCGTCTACGGCATCCTGGCGGCGGGTCCGTGGCCCCGCTGCGTTCTTTTTTCGATCATCGCGGCCGCCGGCCAGTGGGAGCTGTTCGGCATGTTCGGCCCGAAAGAGCCGAAACCTAAATATATTTTTGAGTATACTTCCGGCACCGTCCTGCTCGTTGCGACGACCCTGTGGGGCGAGCGCGGACTTTTGTTCGGGACGGCCTTGATCGCCGCCGGATATGCGCTGGCAACCGTCTGCCGCGGTCTCGACGGCCGTGGATGGCAGCGGTTCGCCCTCGGTCTCGCAGGCATGATGTATCTGCCGTTCTGTCTGGGTTTTTTCCAGCTGATAGCCGGCCTCTCCGGGGCGACGGCGGTTTTCGCTCTCCTGATCGTCGTCTGGGCGCTCGATATCGGCGCCTACCTTTTCGGCATGTCGCTCCGCCGCTTCTGGGACGCCCGCCTGGCCCCCAGGATCAGCCCCAACAAGACCGTCATCGGCGCGATCGGCGGAACCCTGGTCAGCCTCGCCGCGATCTTGCTCCTCGACCGGCACGGCTGGCTGCCGATTCCCGAGGCTCGTCTCTGGGCGTTCGGTCTGACCGCGGCCGTGCTCGGACAGGCAGCCGACCTGTTCGAGTCGGTCCTGAAGCGGGAGGCGGGTGTCAAGGATTCGAGCGCCCTGCTCGGCGCTCACGGCGGCATGCTCGACCGCATCGACAGCGTTCTTTTCCTGGGCCCTCTGGCCTACGTATTTCTGATCGCCTGACCGGCGGTCTCGCAAAGGTTGTCACATGATCATCTCTGCCATTCTCGTCACTCTCAAAACGATCTTTTCCATCTGCTTCGTCCTCGGAAGCATCGCTCTCGTCCACGAACTCGGCCATTACCTGACCGCGAAACTCACCGGTATCTGGGTGCTCGAGTTCGCGATCGGGTTCGGAAACCGGCTTCTGAAGATCAAGTGGGGCGAGACGATCTACTCGATCCGCCCTTTCCCTCTCGGCGGCTTCGTCCGGCTCGCCGGCATGGATACCGAGGAGGAGGAGGAAAAGAAAGAAGAGCAGGCCGAAGCGCCTGAGAACGCCGAAACGGCACCGAAAGCTGAGGAGCCACCGGAAGACCCCGACGACAAGCTTCCCCAGCTGGCCCCGGATGACCCGCGCGGGTATCCGAGCAAACCGCGTTGGGCGAAGGTGCTGGTGCTCTCGGCGGGTTCGATCATGAACATGTTCTGGGCCGTCGTGCTGTTCGTCATCATCTACGCCGTCTCGGGCGGCCCCCTCACCAACATCATGGTCATGGACGCCCTCAAGGACCAGCCGGCCTACCAGGCGGGCGTTCGGGCCGGCGATACGATCACCGCGATCGACGGCGTCGTGCTCGAGGACTGGAGCGAGGGCGTGAAAATGATCCAATCGGCGGGCGGCCGGCCGCTCGTGCTCGACATCGCGCGCGACCACCCCACCCCACGCGGTGCGTTCGGCGGCGGTGTGCTTTCCGGCGATTATGCCGTGAATCGCGGTTCGTATGAGGTTCATCGCCGTGAACGGTTGAAAGTCACCGTCGTCCCGACGGGTGTCGCGGGAAGCGGCCGTATCGGCATCAGCCTCGCCCCGAACAATTTCGATTTCCGGGTTCTCTCGTTTGGAAAGGCCTGCCAGCGCGGTTTCGATGCCGCCGTCAGCCTGACGATGCAGACGTTAAACGGCCTCTACAAGATGGTCGTGCGCGAGACCCAGGCGGATGTCGCCGGACCGGTCAAGATCATGCAGATGATCAAGGAACAGGCTCACAAGGGCATCTTTGAGCTTCTCTATCTGACGGCGATGCTCTCGATCAACATCGGCCTCATCAACTTGTTGCCCCTGCCCGTGCTGGACGGTGGCCGCATCGTGTTCGTTCTGCTCGAAGCCGTCTTCGCCCTGCTCCGAATGCTGACCGGCATCAACCTTGCGATCACCCCGAAGGTCGAGGAGAACATTCATTTCGTCGGGCTCCTGTTCCTCTTGACCGTGCTGCTGCTGGTAACCTACCAGGATATCCGCAGTTTCTTCTGAAGCCGCCGGGGGGCGCGGCATCCCCAGCCCCCTTCGAAGCATGAGTGATCAATCCGAAGTCACCGGAACGGCCGGCCCGTCACTGATGTTCGTCGTCTTGCTCCGGGTTCTTGTTTTTTCGCTCCTGGGGCTTGCCGCCGTCATCTCGTGGTTCGTCGCACGCCAGCACCAGAATCTGAACATCTTTTCGGGAACCCTGCTCTGCGTGCTGGCGGTCTGGTTCGGCCTTCAGGGCTGGCTACAGGGAGCGATCTCCGCCCTGCTCGGATGGTTCAGGCTCGCAGCCGCGATCGTCGCCGGATACTTCTTCGGCTCCTTCGCGGGCACGGCGGCCGGACTGAGCGGAATTGCCGCCTCCGTCGGCGGTTTCTATCTCTGCGCGATCGGCGTCTACCTCGTTATCGGCCTGCTCAGCCGCCTGGTGATCGATCCGAAACGCTCCCCCGGCATGCTCGACGCGACCGCCGGACTCTGTCTTGGAATGGCCGAAGGCCTCGTTCTGTTCGCCCTCGTCTCCTGGCCGCTGTCCCTGTATCAACCCGCCTGGAACACTTCACCGGTCTCCCTGACCGGGAAGCTGTCCCAGGAAGTCTCGAACGTCGCCGCCCCGTTCGTTCCGCCCCAGGCCTCCGGTGTCGTTGAACTGGTCGCGCTCGCCCGCGACGCAAAGGCCGGGATCGACCCGGAAAAAGTAGACCGGGAGCGCCTCGCGACCCTCTTCGCTCCCGTCCAGTCGCATCCAAAAATCCAGGCGCTTTCGAACGACACCGAGCTCCGTACGCTGGTTCAGCAAAAGAACACCACCGCCCTCATGAAGCATCCGAAAGTGCTGGACCTGTTGAACGACAAGGAGATCCAAGATCTTGCCGCCGGAATAGATTTCCATGAGGTTGCCTCGGTTCTGCGCGCAGGCCTGCGCGCAGAACCGAGGAAGTTGGAAGAGTGAAGTTTGAAATGGGATACGACGAAAAGAAAACAACAAGAAGAGAGGACAAAGGGTGAAAAGCGACCTGCCGGACAGGAGTTTTGAGTTTGCGACACGGATCGTGAAATTCTGTTTTGTTCTGCAGAAACAGCACGGTGTGACGCATGTGCTGGCGAACCAGCCGCTGCGGGCGGGAACATCGATAGGGGCGAATATCGAAGAAGGGCAGTCCAGCCAGAGCGAGGCGGATTTCGTGAGCAAATACGCCATCGCCAGCAAGGAAGCCCGCGAAACCAGCTACTGGCGCCGGTTCTTCGCGCCTGTGATCTCGTCGATTCCGTGCAGACCGCACCCCTGCTCGACGAAGCAAATCAACTGATATCTATTTTAACCACCATCATCAAAGAGATGCGCGCCAGGGCCGCAGCTTGAGTGCATCCGGCTTGTTTTCAAACTTCAAACTTCGAATTTCAAACTTCCCCAAAATCAAAACCCCGCGACCGTTTCCAGTCGCGGGGTTTTGATTTTGGGGCTCAGTCCCAGCGGGTATTCAACCCAAACGTCACACCAAAGTCATGTCCGTATCCGAACTCGCT
>JAGOCE010000004.1 GCA_017998915.1 Candidatus Ozemibacteraceae bacterium | reverse complement strand
AGCCCATCGGCCGCAAGTAAGTCGCGTCTTTGAAAATATAGTCACACAAGGGAGTTGTTCGGCATGGCAAAGACCAGTTCAGGGACCCCCGCATCGGGGACCAAGTCGATTCCAAGGCTGAAAGAGAAGTACCTGAAGGAAGTTGCTCCGAAGCTTTTGGAGCAGCACAAGAATCCGATGGCCGTACCGCGGATCACCAAGGTCGTTCTCAACATGGGCGTCGGAGCCGCCACCCAGAACGGCAAGCTTCTGGATGCTGCCGTGGCGGAGTTGACCCAGATTGCAGGCCAGAAACCCGTCGTCACCCGCGCGCGCAAGTCGATCTCGAACTTCAAGCTGCGCGAGGGCGTGCCGATCGGATGCTGCGTTACGCTGCGCGGCGATCGCGCCTTTTATTTTCTCGACAAGCTGTTCACCATTGTCACCCCCCGCATCCGCGACTTCCGCGGACTGTCGCCGAAGGCCTTTGATGGCCGTGGCAACTACAGCATGGGGCTGCAAGAGCAGCTCGTGTTCCCTGAGATCAAGTATGACTCCGTCGAAAAGGTCCAGGGCATGAACATCACGATCGTCACATCCGCCCGCACCGACGGCGACGCCAGAGAGCTTCTCACTCTGCTGGGCATGCCGTTCCGCAAGGCACAGAAGAGCTGAGGAGTTAGGAGTTCCATATGGCGAAGACCTCGTTGGTCCAGAAATGGATGAGAGAACCGAAGTTTTCCACGCGTCACTACAATCGCTGCCACATCTGCGGCCGCCCGCGCGGCTACATGCGTGATTTCCAGATGTGCCGCATCTGCTTCCGGGTCCTGGCTTCCAAGGGTCAGATTCCGGGCATTACGAAATCCAGTTGGTAAGGAGACGGAATCATGAGCATGACTGATCCTATCGGCGACATGCTGACCCGCATCCGGAACGCCAATGTCGTGAAGCAGGAAAGCGTCGAGATGCCTTCTTCCAAGATGAAGATCGAGATTGCGAAGCTGCTCAAGCGCGAAGGCTACATCCGGGACTTCAGGTATTACAAGTTCCAGAACAAGTTCAATCTGAAGATCTTCCTCAAGTTCGGTGAAAAGCAGGCCCGCATTCTGCAGGGCGTGCGCCGTGTTTCCAAGCCCGGCCGCCGCATCTACTCGCCCGTCGCCACCGTCCCGAAGGTTTTGGGCGGTCTCGGCGTCGCCATTCTTTCCACCTCCAAAGGCATCATGACCGACAAAGAAGCTCGCAAGCTCGGCGTCGGCGGCGAAGTCCTTTGCGAGGTCTGGTAAGCAGGAGGAAGACGAATGTCACGCATCGGCAAGAAACCCGTTATCATTCCGCAGGGCGTTGATGTCACCATCAACGGTCATGTGGTCACGGTCAAGGGCAAGCTGGGCACCCTCAAGCGCGAGATGTGCTCGGAAGTCGCGATCGTGAAAGAGAAAGATCACCTGAACTGCTCGATTCCCGAGAACAGCGAGAAGGCCGTTCGCGCGAAGTTCGGGCTTGTCCGCAGTCTTCTTCAGAACATGGTGACCGGTTGTCACACCGGCTTCAACAAGGAGCTGGAGATCGTCGGCGTCGGCTACAAGGCGAAGTCCGAGGGTGCTCACAAGGTCACCCTGAACGTCGGGTATTCGCACTCGGTCGATTTCGAGTCTCCGAAGGAAGTCACCCTGAAGGTCGAAGGCCAGAACAAGATCATCGTCTCCGGCCCCGACAAGGAGATCGTCGGACAAGTCGCCGCCGACATCCGGAACATCAGACCGCCCGAGCACTACAAGGGCACCGGCATCAAGTACGCCGGCGAAGTCGTCCGGATCAAGGAAGGCAAGAAGCTCGCAGCGTAATGCCGCAGCATACTGAAGGAGTCAGGGAACGATGAGTAGCGTCAGCCACAAGACTGAAATGCGGGAACGGCGCCACAAGCGCAGCCGCTTTTACTTCTCCGGCACAGCGGAACGGCCTCGCCTGGCCATTTTCCGCAGTATCAACCACATCTACGCGCAGATCATCGACGACGAGAAGGGGACGACCCTGGTCGCCGCCAGCTCGAACGAGAAGGACATGCGCGAGAAGAAGGTCAACGGCGGGAACAAGACCGGCGCCAAAGCCGTCGGTGAAAGAATCGCCGAGCGCGCGAAGGCCAAGGGCATCACTGCCGTGGTTTTCGACAAGGGTGGATTCCGCTATCACGGTCGCGTGAAGGAACTGGCAGAGAGTGCCAGGGCGGGCGGCCTGAAGTTCTAAGGAGCAGATGAAATGACGATCAACACCCCCGCTAATCCTCGTGAGACCCGCGAACCCCGCGAGCGCCGCGACCGCGATCACCGCGGACCGCGCCGTGACCGTGACCGCGAGCAGGTCGAGAACGAGTTCGTAGAAAAGATTATCGCTGTGAACCGCGTCAGCAAGACCGTCAAGGGCGGCCGGCATTTCGGCTTCTCGGTTCTTGTTTGCGTCGGTGACCAGAAGGGCCGCGTGGGCATCGCTCTGGGCAAGGCGAAAGCCGTTCCGGATGCAGTTCGCAAGGGCCTCGAGCAGGCGAAGAAGCACCTGATCAACGTGCCGCTCAACAAGGGCACGCTGACCCACCCCTACGTCGGCAAGTTCGGCGCTTCCTCCGTCATCATGAAGCCCGCCGCCGCCGGAACCGGCGTCATCGCCGGCGGAGCTGTCCGCGCCATTGCCGAAGCTCTCGGCGTGAAGGACATGCTTTCCAAGCGCGTGGGTTCGAACAATCCGGTGAACGTCGCCAAGGCCGCGCTTCAGGCTCTCAAGTCGATGCGCAGCGTGGCGGATGTCGCGAAGATGCGCGGCGTCACCCCGACCCAGGTCATCAAGGGGTAAGGAGACAGCATCATGGCGAACAAGAATGTAACCGTCAAACTCATCAAGAGCCCCATCGGGGCTACCGTGCGCCAGAAAGCCACCATCAAGGCGCTTGGCCTCCGCCACGTCCAGCAGGAAGTCACTCTGCCCGCCAACGAAGCGGTTCTCGGAATGATCACTGCGATGCAGCGCTGGCTTGAAGTAAAGTAAGGAGAGATTGTCACCATGTTGAATCTCGCCAATCTGAAAAAAGCAGCTGGTTCGACCCACAAACGCAAGCGCATCGGTCGCGGTAAAGGTTCGGGCCACGGTAATGAATCCACTCGCGGCGGCAAGGGCCAGACCGCCCGCTCGGGTAAGCCCCATCCGTACGCCGGGTTCGAAGGCGGCCAGATGCGTCTCACCCGCATTCTCCCCAAGCGCGGCTTCAACAGCCCGCACCGCGTGGTTTTCTCGGTCGTGAACCTCGCCGCTCTCGACATCTTCGAGGCCGGTACCAAGGTGACCCCCGAGCTGCTGTGCGACAAGGGGCTCGTGAAGAACCTGACGGCTCCCGTGAAGATCCTTGCCCGTGGTGAGATCACGAAGTCTCTCACCGTCCAGGCTCACCAGTTCTCCGAATCCGCCAAGGCCAAGATCGAAAAGGCCGGTGGCAAGGCTGAGGTGATCTGAACGTGTTCCAGAGCCTATCAAACTCGATGAAGATTCCGGAACTCCGGAATCGCATCCTTTTCACTCTCGGCATGATCGTGGTGTTCCGGATCGGGACGCACATTCCGACCCCCGGCATCGATGCGAAGCTGCTCACTCAGAATCTTCCGACGTCTGAGCTGATGAGCTTCCTGAACATGTTCTCCGGCGGTGCTCTGCGCCGGTTCTCCGTGTTCGCCCTGGGTATCGCGCCCTACATCAACGCCTCGATCATCATGCAGCTCCTGATCTACGTCATTCCGTATCTCGAGCACCTGGCCAAGGAAGAGGGCGAAGAGGGCCGTAAGCTGATCAGCCAGTATACGCGTTACGGCACGGTCTTGATAGGCGCTCTGCAGGCGTTCGGCATCAGCTTCATGCTGGAACGGTACCAGGTCGTCACGAATCCCGGCTTCGGGTTCAAGCTCATGGCCGTGACGACGCTGACGGCCGGTACTGCGTTCATCATGTGGCTCGGCGAACAAATGACCAGCCGTGGCATCGGAAACGGCATATCGATCCTGATCACGGCCGGCATTCTGGCATCACTCCCGGAAGCCGTCGTGCAGCAGGCCGCCCTGTTCACCGGAAACGCGCATGATGTCGTGAAGATGCTCTTCCTCCTGATCATCATCGTTTCGGTCATCATGGCGATCGTCACGGTTCAGGATGGCGTTCGGAAGATCCCGGTCCAGTATGCGAAACGCGTCGTGGGCCGCCGCGTCTACGGCGGGCAGAACACCTTCATCCCGCTTCGCGTCATCCAGGCCGGCGTTATCCCGGTCATTTTCGCGAGCTCGATCCTGCTGTTCCCATCGATGATCGCGAACTGGGTGCAGGGGCTCGAATCGATGCAGGAAGTCGTGAAGAACCCGATCGTGTTCTGGTTGTTGAATATCTTCAACTATAACAGCTACAGCTACCTCGTGATCTACGCGGCGCTGATCCTGTTCTTCACGTATTTCTACACTGCGATCACCTTCAACGTCCAGGACCTGTCGGACAACATGAAGAAATACGGCGGCTTCATTCCCGGCATCCGCGCCGGCCGGCCGACCGTCGATTATCTCGAGAAGACCTTGTCCCGCATCACGCTGGCAGGTGGTATCTTCCTCGCGATCATCGCCGTGATCCCGAACATCCTGATCAAAGTCATGAATGTCCAGTTCTACTTCGGTGGAACCGCGCTGCTGATCGTTGTCGGCGTTGCCATGGACACCATGCGACAGCTCGAATCGCACCTCGTTACCCGGCACTACGAAGGCTTCATGAAGAAGCGGGGTCTGCGGTGAGCAAGCGGCTGAACCTGATTTTCCTGGGGCCTCCGGGTGCCGGGAAAGGGACGCAGGCGAATATGATGGTGGACACCTACGGGGTTCCGCAGGTGTCCACCGGTGATATGCTTCGTGCGGCGATCGCGAGCGGCTCCGAACTCGGAAAGAAAGTCCAGTCGTATGTGACGTCGGGCGGCCTCGTTCCCGACGAGCTCGTTCTTTCGGTGCTCCTGAAGCGCATCGAGGACGCGGACTGCTCGAAGGGGTTCATCCTCGACGGATTCCCGAGAACGGTCGGCCAGGCGAAGGAGCTCGACAAGGCTCTCTCGACGATCGGCGGCGTCACGGGCGTGATCGCCATCACCGTTCCCGATGGAGACCTGATCGAACGACTGACGGGGCGACGCACCTGCAAGGGGTGCTCGGCCCCCTACCATGTGAAGTTCACGCCTCCGAAACGGGAAGGCGTCTGCGACAAGTGCGGCGGCGAACTCATCCAGCGCAAGGATGACACGGTCGAGGTCATCTCGAACCGGTTGAAGGTCTATCATGACCAGACTTCGCCGCTGATCGAATACTACGGAACACGCAATCTCCTTCACAAAGTTGAGGGAACCGGGAAAATCGAGATGATTTTTTCCAAGATCCGTGGTATAATTGACTCTCTCAATCAGCCTTGATTCCGCTGAAAACACCTGCGGAACTCGGGGTGATGCAGGAGAACGGGGGCATACTCGCCACCGTTCTCGAAGGTGTGAAACTACTGGTCAATCCCGGTGTTACCACCTATGAACTGGACCGATTCGCCGAAGATGCGATACGCAAGGCCGGCGCCGTTCCTGCGTTCAAGGGATACCGCGGCTACCCGTCGACGCTGTGCTGCAGCGTCAACGAACAGGTGGTACACGGTTTCCCCTCGAAAAAGCGCAAGCTGCAGGACGGCGATATCATCAGCCTTGATATCGGATTGAAGCGCGGCGGGCTGTTTTCCGACATGGCGGTGACCCTGCCGGTCGGCAAAGCAAGCGACGCCGTCACTCGATTCCTCGAGATCACCGAGAAGTCCCTGTGGGAAGGCATCAAGCAGGCCCGCCCCGGGAACAGACTCGGCGACATCTCGAATGCCATCCAGTCGTATGTAGAGCATCGTGGTTTTTCCGTGGTGCGCGATTACGTTGGGCATGGCATCGGACATCGGCTCCATGAAGAACCGGCGCTCCCGAACTTCGGTCCTCCCCATGTCGGACCGCGGCTGGAAGTGGGGATGGTGCTGGCGATCGAACCCATGGTGAATATGGGCGCCTATGCGGTTCGAGTCCTGGACGACGGGTGGACCGTTGTGACCGAAGACGGAAGTCTTTCGGCTCACTTTGAACACTCGGTTGCGGTGACCAGCGATGGCCCCCGCGTGCTGACCAATCTGCCGGTCAGGTAATCTTGGAGGAAGTCATTGGAATGACCAAAGCGGATACCATTCAGGTCGGCGGGAAGGTGCTGGAGCCTCTTCCCAATGCCATGTTCAAAGTGGAGCTGGAGAACGGTCACGTAGTTCTGGCCCACATCTCCGGGAAGATGCGGATGCATTACATCCGTATTCTGCCGGGCGACAAGGTTACGGTGGAGCTGACTCCCTACGACCTGTCGCGCGGACGCATTGTATACCGGTTCAAATAATTCCCCACGTCATCGATCGTACTGTTGCAGGAGGCAGTCATGAGAGTTCGGGCATCGGTTAAGAAAATTTGTGAAAAGTGCAAAATCATCAAGCGGCGCGGAATCATCCGCGTCATCTGCGAGAATCCCCGGCACAAGCAGCGCCAGGGTTGAGCTGACAGGAGGAAATCAGAATGGCTCGTATCGCCGGCGTTGATCTGCCCCGGGAAAAGCGCATCGAAGCAGCTCTTCCCTATATCTACGGAATCGGCCTGACCCGGTCCCGTGAGATTCTCAAGAAGACGAAGATCAGTCCTGACAAGCGCGTGAAGGATCTCACCGAAGAAGAGATCAGTCTCATCAAGCAGGCCATCGAACAGAACTACCGCGTCGAAGGTGACCTTCGCCGTGAAGTGTCAATGTCGATCAAGCGCCTGATGGATATTGGTTGCTATCGTGGCCTCCGCCACCGCAAGGGCCTTCCGGTCCGCGGTCAGCGCACTCACACCAATGCCCGCACGCGCAAGGGCCCCCGCCGGTCCATCGTCAAGAACAAGTAATCTTCATAGGATCCACAAGGAGCGTTAGCAGATATGGCTAAAACCGGACCCAAAGTAAAGTCCCGGGCCAAGCGGCGTGAAAAAAAGATCGTCGCCAAGGGCCAGGCGCACATCCAGTCGACTTTTAATAACACGATCATCTCGATCACCGATATGACCGGCAACGTGCTTGCCTGGTCGAGCGCGGGCGCGAACAATTTCCACGGTTCCCGCAAGTCAACTCCGTATGCGGCACAGGTCGCCTCCGAAGTGGTCGGACGCAAGGCCCTCGAATTCGGCATGCGCGAGATCGAAGTGTACGTTGCCGGCCCCGGCATGAGCCGAGAATCCGCCGTGCGCGCACTTCAGACTGTCGGACTGAACGTCACCCTCATCAAAGACGTCTCCGGCATTCCGCACAATGGCTGCCGCCCTCCGAAGCGGCGCCGCGTCTGAGAAGGAGAACGATATGGCTCGCTATTCAGGACCCAGTTGCCGCATTTGTCGCCGCGAAGGCGACGCGTTGTTCCTCAAGGGTGCCCGCTGCTTTACGGACAAGTGTTCCATCAAGCGCCGCGCCAAGATCCCTGGTCAGCACGGTTCCGACCGCATGGGCAACAAGAAACAGACCGGTTACGAGATCCAGCTGCGCGCGAAGCAGCGTGTCCGCAAGATGTACGGGATTCTCGAGCGCCAGTTCCAGAAGTATTACGAGATCGCCAGCCGCAAGTCCGGCAACACCGGCGTGAACCTGCTGCACGAACTCGAAACCCGTCTGGACAACGTCGTGTTCCGCATGGGCTTCGGGATTTCCCGCGCCCAGGCCCGCATGTGGGTCACCCAGGGACACTTCTCGGTCAACAACCGCAGCGTGAACATTCCCAGCTTCCAGCTTCGCCCCGGTGATGTCATTGCCCTGCGCGAGAACAGTTCGCTCCGCAAGACCATCAAGGACATCATGGAAGCCTCGATCAGCCGCGAAACCAGCCCCTGGCTCGACGTCGATCGCGAGAACTGCAAGGGCAAGTTCGTTTCTCTGCCCGAGCGCGCTCAGCTCGATCCGAAGATTCAGGAATCGCTCATCATCGAGTACTACTCGCGGTAACGGCTCAAGGAGGCACCTGCGTGATCGAAATCAATCGTCCCAAGGTAACGTATACGACCGATCCGGACAACGAGAACCACGGCACACTCGTTCTCGAGCCCCTGGAGCGCGGATACGGCCAGACGCTCGGAAACTCGTTCCGGCGCGTTCTGCTCGCATCACTTCCCGGTTCGGCCGTCTCCTCCGTGAAGATCGATGGCGTGCTGCATGAATTCTGCAGTATTCCCGGTGTGGTCGAGGATGTCACCGAGATCGTTCTCAACCTCAAGAAGCTCGTCGTGAACCTGGAGCAGGACGAGCCGCTGACCGTGCGGCTCGAAGTGAAGGGCCCCTGTCAGGTCACCGCGGCCGACATCACTGAGAACGACAACCTGACCATCATCGACAAGGACTCCCATATCGCCCATGTCACGGGTAATATAACTCTTGGTATGGACATCACCTTCAAGCGTGGTCGCGGCTATCACTTGGCCGACCAGCACAAGGAAACCAACCAGCCGATCGGCATGATCCTGGTCGATTCCCAGTATTCTCCGGTCACGAAGGTAATGTACAATGTCGAGGATGCCCGCGTCGGACAGGATATCAACTTCGACAAACTGATCCTCCAGGTCTGGACCAACGGCAGCATGGAGCCTTCCGAGTGCATCGAGCTCGCCGCCAAGTTCCTGAAGGCCCACATCGACCTCTTCACCGACATCGAACTCGAGGAAGAGATCGAAGAGGAAGAGGGCGACGAAGACGAGAAGCCCGTGAAAAAGGAAGACCTCGTCATGGTTTCTTCCCAGAAGAAGGAAACCCCGCAGAAGGGGCACCATGACATTCTCATCAAGGATCTCGAGTTCTCTGTCAGGTCTCGCAACTGCCTGAAGAAGGCCGGCATCAACACGCTGGGCGACCTGGTCATGAAGAAAACGACCGAACTTCTCGAGATCAAAAATTTCGGGAAGAAATCCCTGAAGGAAGTCCGCGAGAAGCTCTCCCAGTTCAACCTTCAGCTTCCCGGTGACGAAAACGGCGGAGGAACCGACGAATGAGACACAGTAAAATCGGACGCAAATTCGGGCGCGAGTCACATCAGCGAACGGCGCTGTTGCGCTCGCTCTGCTCCTCGCTCGTGAAATACGAGCGCATCGAAACCACCCTGCAGAAGGCCAAGGATATGAAGCGCGTCATCGAGCGCGCCGTGACCATGGCGAAGGCTGAGAATGCCGAGAAGAATCCTGAGCTGCTCAAGTTCTTCCACAGCTCTCACGACAAGGAACTGATCGGACGCGACGCGATCAAGAAGTTCATCTCGAACCTGAGCAAGGAGACCCGCGAAAAGGTCGAGAAGTACATCGCCGATCCGAAGGCCAATCCAAAGCCCGAGATCATCACCGAGTATCTCGCTTCCGCCGGCGACCGCGCCAAGGGCCCCCGGATCCTTCGCCTCGAAGGCCTTCTGAGCAAGCTCGTCAAGCGCATTGCCCCCCGGTATAAGGATGTGAACGGCGGTTACACCCGCATCTACAAGACCGGCTACCGGCGCGGCGACGCGGCCGAGATGTGCATCATCGAGTTCACCAAGCGGGAGAACGCCTGACCGGCCTCCTGGCGGACCTCTGAATGATCCGCTTCGAGCAGGTCAGCTTCCGTTACGGAACTGACGAACAAGCCTCCCCGATCATCGTCGGGGAGGTTTCGTTTTGTCTGCGCCCCGGAGAGTGCGTCGGGCTCGCAGGGAACAACGGTTCGGGCAAATCGACGATCGCCCTGCTCGCGAAGGGCCTGTTGCTGCCTTCCGGCGGAAGAGTCACGGTGGACGGGGCCGACACGAGGGACCAGACGGAAGAACAGAAGACGAGAGTGGGGCTTCTCTTCCAGGACCCCGATCATCAGATCGTCGGGACGACGATCCGTGAGGATATCGCATTCGGGCTCGAAAACATCGGCGTCGAACCCGATGAGATCGAGCGGCGTATCCTGACGGAGGCTGACAGACTGGGTCTTGCCGCGCATCTTGACCAACCGGTGCATACCCTTTCGGGGGGAACGCGCCAGAAGGCGGCTCTCGCGGCTGTTCTCTCGGCAGGGCCCGGCTTCATCATCCTCGACGAGCCGACTTCGCAGTTGGACCCATGGGCCCGGGAAGCGCTCTGGCAGCACCTCGATGAAATCAGGGCGCAGAGCGGCATCGGCCTCCTCGTCATCTCTCAGCATCTTTCCGACATGGAACGGGCGAACCGCGTCATGGTCCTGTCAGGAGGAAAGATCGTCGCTGACGATACCGTAACAAATATCACAAGCGCTATAAAAATCGGCGCCGCTCCGTCGGACGACGATCCCTTTTTCATTTTTCGCACGGAAGGTCACGCCGTCAGCGTCCGGACACCGTCGTCCGCCGCGCGGTCGGGCGTTCCAACCGAAGGTGGAAAGACGCTGCACAGGCTTGATTGCGCCGAACTTTCGATCGGATACCGGGGGAACGTCGTGAGGGAAAACCTGACCGGCACGTTTCAGGCCGGCGGTGTGAACCTCGTTGTCGGCCCATCCGGAAGCGGGAAGACAACCCTGCTGATGACCCTCGCGGGCTTCCTTCAGCCGATCGGGGGCGGAATCGTGGCGGAAGGAAATACGGAGTGGAGCCCGGAAGGACGGATCGGGCTTGCGTTTCAGAATCCCGAACGGCTTTTTTTCTGCGAAACCGTCGGCGAAGAGGTTTGTTTCGCCCTACGCCAGAAAGGCGTCGATGCGGCCCGGGCTGTAGACACCGGCAGGGCGTGGCTCGGGGAGTGGGGCATATCGTCCGACATCTTTTGGGACAGGTCGCCCCTGCAGCTTTCCGGTGGGGAGATGCGGCGGATCGCCCTCGCGGCCTGCACGATCGCGAACCCCGATCTGCTGCTGCTCGACGAGCCTCTCGCGGGCCTGGATGCCGCCGGGCGCCGGCGGGTCGGCGCGATCATCGCCAGGCTTGCCCGCGAGCGTGTCGTGATCTGCGTCACGCACGACCCTGAGGAACTGCTTGCTGATGCCGCTTCCGTTCTTTTCCTGCATGGTGGGGCATCGAACTGGTTCGCGAGCGGCGCGGCGTTCGTCGAGGCAATGCGCACGGCGCCGGGCCGCTTCCCCTTGCACGGCATGGCTGCGGAAAATGGCGGAGGGGCTTCACTTCTCGGGATAACGAGCGTTCCGACGGCGGCGGTTCCGCCTGGCCGGCAGCCAGGGGTGGCCTCTGCAGCAGCCGGAAGCACATGGCTGTACCGGTTGCATCCCCTCGTGAAGGGGTGCGGAGCGCTGGGAATCATCCTGATGCTCTCGATTTTTCCCGGCAGCATCGGCCTGACGGCGTTCTGGCTTGCAGCTCCGCTCCTGATCGCACTTTTCGGAGGTGCCCCGGTCGGTGACGCCCTCAGGGATCTTCGCCGAATCTGGTTCCTCGTCTTCCTCGTGGGGGCGCTCAACGTTGCGGCTGGCGGCGAGAATGCTCTTGCAACGGCAGCCGAGAACATCCTGCGATTGTGCGGCGTCTGCGTGATCGCGACGATCTATGTCGCGATATCGACGCAGGCCGAACTGATGGCCTTCTGGGAAACCTGTTTCAGGCCTCTGACGCTGTTCGGCGTCAACGTGCGCGAGCCGGCCCTCGTGATGGTCATTGCCGTGCGGTTCCTTCCCGTCATGCTCGAGGAGATCGAGCGGATCAGGCTCGCCCAGAGGGCCCGCGGCGCTCGGTTCGATGCCGGATGGCGGGGGACCTTCATCGCCCTGCTTCCGCTGCTCGTGCCAACCCTCACGCTTGCGATCCGTCGCGCGCATGTGCTTGCCGTCGCCATGGAGTCGCGCGGATACCGCCTGACAGGTCGCCGGACGAAATACCGCATCTATCGGGTGTCCGCAGCAGATTACGCGGTTGCCCTGGCCATGGCAGCAGCTGCCTTCGGAAGCGCGTATTTCCGTTATTTCTTTGGATCATGAGACCTGTAGAATGAACCACCCGTTTGCCGAGTCTATCGAAGGGCGAGAGCCGCCCATGCTTCAACAAGCTCAGCATGGCCGGGACGCGAATTCGGCTTATACCATGCAGGAAATCCCTACGATCTCCTCGAGGCGTCGGAACGTCAGGGCAAATGCATACTTTATTCGCTGCCCATCAACACCTTGAGTAGAAACCCTCTATCCCAACCTGCCTGAAGCCGCTTTCTTCGAACACTCATCGGCTTTGGTGTTGAGCACTGTTTCAAAAGATTGAGGGCTATATGCCGGACAACGGCAAAATTCTCAGCTGAATGATCGATTCGCTTCCTGCAACGATCCTCGTCAAAGGCCATGTCGAGAATGTAATGGTGGGAGTTTTCGATACCCCAATGCTGCCTTACTGCCCGGCTAAATGTTTCAATACCTTCTCGAATACTTGTGATGAAATACCGCGTTTCCACACTCTCTTTCCCCTCTATCATCCGCTTGGCTTCCACCATGCCCACTCCCTTCAGACTCGGCCAACGCTCCTTTCTCCCTATGGAATCCAGATCCCGAGCAAGATAGAAGGTGCGCTTTTCTATTCTTCCATGGTCTCCGTCTACAGTCTCCAGACGCTCATAATCGAGGCATTCAAAATTCATTCGCTGGCCTTCAGCGAAGAAATCCTCGATATCATCATGTAATTGAGGCTGATTCTCCTTCACTGCCAAAACATAGTCGGCGCCGGCAGAGACAATTTTTTCAGCCACCTCCGTCTGGCATCCCATGGCATCAGTCGTTACCACGGCTCCTTCCAGAACCAGCATGTCCAGCAGTTTGGGGAAAGCGGTAATTTCATTACTCTTTGCTTCCACCGCAGTCTGAGCCAATGCAACACCATTCTCCGTCGTCCAGGCCGAGACCATGTGAATCGCGGCCTTCTGGGATGCTCGATCAAAGCTTCGTCGCAGGGTTTTACCATCGAGAGCAATGATCCGCCCCTTGGTATGCTCCTGAACCATCGTCATCCAGCCTGCGAATCCCTTTTCAAAGGCCTGAGGGTCTAGCCGAGCAAAGACTCGCCCATAGGTGGAACTACTTGGAATCCCGTAAGGAAGCTCCAGAAATGTGCGAAACCAGTCTTCATGTGTCCGGGAATATTGGGCAATTTCATCCCAACCTTCTGCCCCACAAATCACTGCACAGATCGTGGTAACGAGGATGTCGTGAAGACGATGACGGAGATTGATATCTTTCCGGGGATCCTCGATATCCTCGAGGATTTCGAACAAAGGCGATGCCTTGACCATGCGAAGACCTCACAAAGGGAGATCTTCATCTCTACCACCCAATGCCCGAAAGTACCACCCCTGAATTTACGTCCTGGTACCGACAAGGTTTGCATTTGCCCTGGTCGGAACGTTCAGGAAGGTCCATTCCGTGATTCCGGTCTGTTATACTTGGGCGGAGTTTGAACGACGTTCAGGGAGGCCACGATGATGATTCGTCTTCTTGCCGGTTGTCTGCTTTCGATTGCCTTGTCGGCCGTCTGTTTCGCACAGTCGCCGGAGGAGCGGCAGGTGCTCTGCATCGCCCATCGGGGCGCCAGGAGCGTTGCGCCGGAAAACACGCTCGATGCCTTCAGGATCGGTATCGAACGTTTCGGTGCCGACATGATCGAGCTCGACGTGCATCTGAGCCGTGACGGCGTACCGGTCGTCGTACATGACGATACGCTGGAACGATGCAGCGATGTCGCGACGCGGTTCCCCGACCGGAGACCTTGGCGGGTGGGGGACTTCACAGCTGCGGAACTCCTGACGCTCGACGCGGGAAGCTGGTTCGTCGAGAAGGACCCGTTCGGGCAGATCGCTGCCGGCGCCGTTCCCACCGCCGACCTGGAGCGATTCAGGAGCGGACGGGTGCATATCCCAACGCTGAGACAGGTGCTCGGGCTGGCGGCTGCAAGCCGCGTGCGCGTGAATGTCGAGTTGAAGAATTTTCCGATGTTCTACGACGGGCTTGCCGAAAAGGTCATCGCCGAGGTGCGCGCAGCCGGCATCGCCGACGTGACGGTCCTGTCATCGTTCGATCACGAACTCCTGACGCATGTCCAAACTATAGCTCCTGATATTGAAATAGCGGCGTTGTGCGATCAGCCCGTGTATCCAATCGGAGGCTACCTCGTCGGACAAATCGGGGCAGACGGTTTCAACCCCGGCTCAGATGTGGTGGGCATCGGCAGCCTCGCCTGGCACCGAACCGGAGCCGTCCGCGAGGATGTCATCCTGGCAGCCCGTGAAGCGGGTCTGAAAGTCTGCGTCTGGACGGTGAACGACCCGGTCGAGATGAAGGCATTGATCCGTGCGGGGGTGGACGGGATCTTCACGGACTTCCCGCAACGGATGAAGGCGCTCGAAAACTGACGCGGCGCACGCCGGATCAGATCGACGGCGGAACGTCCTTTCCCTTCCCGGGCTTTGGGGCTAGCCATGGCTGGGCGCCGCTCGCGCACTTGCTCAGCCGGTCGTACAGCACCACGTTGATGCAGGCGGCGAGATTCAGACTCGCTCTCGTCGGGATGTAGATCGTGTCACGACACCAGGAGAGGGTGCGCTTCCCGAGCGTCATGTGCTCGCCGCCGAACACGTAGTACGCGAGCTCGGGGTGCCGGTATTCAGGTAGGGGGATTGCGCCCTCGACCAGTTCGACGGCAACCGGCACGAAGTGATAGGGCACCGTCATGCGCAGATCGTCGACTTCCAGCAGGGGTGTCCGACGATACTGGTGGCCGACGTCGGTCGACGCCTTCTTGTAATGGGCGCCGCAGATGGCGACGAGCGAGACGCCGAAACAGCCGGCGGCCCGGAGCGCGCTTCCGATGTTTTTCTGGTCCTGCGGGTGGTCGATCGCGATGCAGGCTTGGCCCCATTCGTCGTGCCGTCCGAGGCTTCGGTCCTCTTCGCAACGTGCAAGCATCTCTGCGAGTGAATCGTATTCGTGGCGATGGTCAGTCATGGCGTGTCTCCGATGCGGCGGATGGTGATGGGAGATTGGCTGGACCGGAGGCCCCGCCGGTCGTCACCGTGGGTCTCGAAAGCAGTGACTGGACTTCGTCCTCCGAGGCGAAGCGGTTGAGCCCGCGCCACTCGTGGAGTTGAGCGACTTCCCCTTTTGCGGAAGGATCGAGATGCATCGAGAGCAGGGCGGCCGTGATCGATGCGGCCAGGGGCTCATGCAAGTTGGCGCGGGCCACGAGCGGATCATAGGGAATCGGCCCCGTCGTGGCGATATACCGCACCAGCTCGGCCATGGAGGCGGTGCTGCTGTCGGGCGTGATCGTGTAGACGGCGGCTGCGTCATACAGCCCCCGGACAACACCTTCGATGCTGGTCACGTGGCTGTGGGTGAAGACGACCTTTCCGAAGAACCGGAGGGGATCTATATGAAGTGATGTAAAAAGCTTGTTTGGAAAAAAGAAGCCCGACCCGGAATTGCGTTCGACATAGGCGAAGGTCCCTCCCTTCAGATCCTCGAGCGTCCGGAACGGGCTGTCGGCCCGGACGATGATTTTCCCGTAATACTCCACGCTGTCGTTCTGCACGGGCCGACAGATCACCTTCCATGGCTTACCGAAGCCCAGATGCTCATACGAAGCGTGTGAGAACCAAGCGATCGAGACGCGCTCCTCGTCCATCAGGCGGGCGAGGGCTTCGTAATCGGAAGCGACGTTCAGCTCGACGGGGCGCCCGAGTTTTCGCGAGAGATACGTGAGCAGCGGCTCCATGCGCGTCTTCAGAGCGCGGGGGCCGAGGAACGGGATGACGCCGAACACGAGTGGTGGGTTGGGATCCACTCTGAGTGTTACGGGAACCAGGGGACGCGTCGGGCTCGAGGCCAGGAAGCCTGCCGCGGCGACCAGCAGTATGATCAGCATCCAGAGGCGTGACCGCCATGAACGGCCGATCGTCGGGAGTTTCGATTGGAAGGGGGGGGGTGGAGGGTGCGATGTCATGTCGGGTTCTCCTGCGGACGCAGATACGCGAACAGGGCGGATTTCTCTTCGGCAGAGAGGGGCGAAGCTGCCCGCCCCTGCAACGCCGGTCCCGGGACTCCTCCGAGGTCTTTCAGCCGCTGATGGATCAGAAGGAGCGGTTCGCTGATGTCATGGGGGAGGTTCGTCTCGAGGAGCTCCTGGGCGACCGAACTTGTGAATGAGTCAGGGCTGCGAAGCCGGTCGAACGCCGAGAGGAGCGTTTCCGGTCGTGGAGCGGCCAGGAGAACCATCCGGCAGCACAGCAGCGCACGCTCGTTCCAGCGGGAAACCGCCGTATTCGTCTCGGACGTGGACCAGCCGGCGTGCTCACCCCTTTGGAGACAGGCGAGCAGCTCGGCTTCGCGAAGGAGCAGGTTCAGGACGGTGAGTGCTCCCGGACTGAATCCGCCGCTGAGCGCATCCGGCTGGGCGGAGGTGATGGCGCGGTTCAGAAGTGGAATCGCCGGGGCCCAGCCGGGCAGATTGGCGGCTCTTGGAATGCGGCACCAGTTCCAGACCGGATCGAGGGACGGTGTCTCGTCCGGCTGCGCCTGGGCGATGAGCGTGGCGCGCAGCATCTCGACGGTGTCGGGTGCCGCCTGGTCGAGCAGGCGCATGAGCCCCTCCCGCGCGTCTGTCTGGTCGAGCCGGAGGATGCGGCTGACGATGTCGAGCCCGGCGGTCGCGCCGATCGAGCGAATCGTATGGGAGAGTTTCTGACGCTCGGCGGCGGTGAGGCCATCCATGAGAGAGCGTATACGGGCAAGCCGCTCGCGCGAGGAGTTTTCGATGAAGCGCTTCGCGAGGCCGGCACGGGCCGGATCTACATGGCTGCTCAACCTGCCCAGCGCCGCGAGACCGCCCGAGGTTGGGAGCCTGCCCAGCGAGCGGATGGCGATCAGGGCGACCTTGCGATCGGGGTCGTTTGCGAGCGTTTCGATCGAATCGAGAAAGAGGGGCAGGGCGGTTTCGCCCATAATGGCTGCGGCGGCGGATCTGAAGAGAGGCTCCCGTGCCCGGGCCATGCGGGAAAGCGTTCCGAGAGCCGTTTCGATGCCGCTTACGTCGCGAGCGAGCCGGAGGAGGGCGAGAACGGCGCTTCCGCGGACACGGTGGTGGTCGTGCTCGAGATACATGGCGGCGAGTTCCTCGACGGGAAGTCCGCCGTTCGTCCTGCCGAGCGCCTCGAGCAGATCGGCCTGGAGACGGGGATCGTCGGTCGTCTGAAGGAGCCGCGCGGTATGTGAGACCGCCTCGGGGCCGAAACGTTCGACGGCAAGCCGTGCAAGGGCCGTCAGACAGCGGGGATTCGTTTCCCCGGAAAGACGCGGGAACACGAGTTGCCGGAGTGGATCGTCCGGCAGGCGCTCGACTTCCTGGACCGCTTCGAAGCGGACCTGCGGGTCGTCGTGGACGAGGAGTTCCCGGAGACGAAGCAGACGCTCTCCTTCGGGCAGGAATCCGATCGAACGCAGGGTCTCGTCGTCAGGCGCGGCCCCGGTGCCGGCAAGCGTTTCCCGTAGGGTCGCCGCATACCCGCGGTCCAGGCGAACATGCACGAGCAGGAGGCCGCCGTAGCAGAGCGCCGCAAGCATGAACAGGCCGCCGACCGGCACCAGGTCCCTGGTAAACAGAAGGACGACGGACGCGGCGATGCTCGCCGCCGACGAGACGGTCGATATGTCGCGCCGGTAGCCGCCACGCGCATTTGCGGGAAAGGCGCCCAGCAGGAGGGTCGTCGCGGGGACCGTGAAATTCTTGCTGTTGAGCAGGACGACGAACTGCGTGACCGCTACGACGGGGAGAGCCGGGTGGAAGGATGCGGCGAGACACAGCCCCGTCAGAAGAAAGGGCGTCAGGAGAAGGATGCGGCCGATCGGCATCGAGGCGAAGACCCAGTTCATCACCGTCATCTGGAGGATGACGACGGTGAAATCGGCGGCGGCCCCGAACAGGCCGAGGAACGAGGCGATGGCTGCCGCATCGGCAAAATGCGCGGTTACCGAGGCGGAAAAGAGGTAATCGATCAGGAATCGGTTGAAGACGATCAGGACCGAGGAGGCCAGAAGCAGAGCTGCGAGCGGCTGGCGGAACGACGGGGTGGGCGGCAGCACGTCGGTTTCCCGGTGAGGCTGACCGGCCGCGGCCGTTTCTGATCCTGTGCGGCCGCGATCGTGGTGGCCGATCTGCTGGAGCACAAGCGCTCCGACGCACAGGGCGGCGGTGTTCAGCCAGACGAGCGGCCCGATCCCGGCGAAGTCGAGCACCGTCTTCATTATAATACCGCTTAATATATAACCTATGCTTCCCGCACCGTAGATGGCCGGCAGGCGGCGCTTCGCCTCCTGGAGGCTGAGAAGCTGGTTCGCCATGGCGGCGAACGCCTGGTTGGTCAGGAGGTCGACAACCATGCCTCCGACGACGCCGGCGAGAAGCACCGGCCCCGCATCTGAACCGGCCACCAGGGCGGTGACGACGGAAAAACCGACGACGGGCAGGGAGAGGGTCGAGAGCATCCAGTGGCCTTCGCGGCCCGCCATGCGGCGCACGAACGCATACTGAAGGGCGATGAAGGAGATGTTGCCGGCCAGGTAGGCCCAAGGAAGCATCGTGGAGCCGAGATGCTTCAGCAGTCCCGCGAGCCAGGTCAGGTAGAGAACGTTGTTCGTCCCCTTCTGGAGGAGGAAAAATATGGCGAGAAGCCAGACCAGGCGCGAGCGGGAAGGGGGTGGCGCGGGGGCATGCGCCTGCGCGGGTGCCGTGGAACTCACGGCGTGTTCGGTCCGTTTCCCGGCCCGTTCCATTCGCGGCGCCAGATCTCATCCATGAGCCGGTGCTTCTCGAGGGTTGCGGTCATATCGTTGAACGCCTGGCAGGTTTCTGCGAGCTCGTCGTTCCCTTCGACCGGAAGCCGATGGGAGACGGCGCCGTTGCCGACCTCGCGGATGCCGACGAACAGACGGTTCAGATGGCCGGCGAGCGGGAATGCCAGCGCGGCGCCAAACCCGGCCGCCAGTAAAAGGCCGAGGCTGAGCAGGACGGCGAGGTCTGCCAGGAGGTGCATGAGTGGCCCGAGGACCTCCTCGCGCGGACGGGCCGCGAGCAGGTGGCCGTGAAGCATGTTCATCGGGGTGACGACGCCGAGGTAGGGGCGGCCGCCGAGCTCCAGGGTGATGTCAACGGGAGCGTCTGAAAAGGCCGGACTTGCTGCCGTGGCGATGCCGGTCAGGCCTTCGGGAAGATGCTGCCCACGGGACGTGATGAGGCTGCCGGTCCGGTCGCAGAGCAGGAGAACGTCTCCCGATGCGAGGGGGTAGTTCTTGAAGATGTTGATGAGCTCGGGGCTGTCGAGATTGATCGCGCAGCTGAGCACGCCGATGACGCGCCGCAGGGTTGCGAAATCGAAGATCGGAACCTGCATGACGAGCGAGTCGGCGCCCGACGAGGTGACGATCTGCGCGGCGAACGAGGTTTTGCCGGTCCGCACGGCGGTGAGAAGCGCCTCCTGGGCGGCGAGGAGCGACGGGCTTTTCGAACCGACGAGCTTCCTGCCGATGAAATGCTCGTCGAGGGCGTGGTCGCGGTTTCGGAACGCGAGGTTCGTGATGGTGCCGCTCGCGTCGTAGACGAAAATGCTGTACAGGACGGGGTTCAGGTCGAGAAACCGGTACAGCGATTCCATCTGGCCGGCCCTGTCGAACCGCTGGATTTCAGGCGTCTGGGCCAGTAGCGAAGCCTGCCGCTCGTAGCCGCCGATGACCGATTCGATGCCGTTCCTGATCGCGGTTGTGCGGGTCTGCATCGTTCTGATCGCCTGATCGACCAATTCGTCATGAAGGCGCCATGCCAGCGCCCCGCCGACGAGAAGCATCGGAACGAGGCCGGCCAGAATCGCCGTCAACACGACGCGGGCCGCCAGCCGCCGATGCCACGGCAGATTTCCCGCCGCGGATGTTGCAGGCACCTTCGGATATCCCCTCTCTGTCAGAATGTGGCGGTGGTCAGTATAGCATGCCGAGGAAGATTCCGGGGCTCTTGCTCCGGGTCTGGCAAAAGAACACCACTCACGAAGGTTTCATCAGGAGGGGTGTTGATCGCCCTTGGAAAAGAGTTCGGCTTCCTGCATTCCGCTTTCGAGGGCGGCAAGGTCCTGACGCACGTTTTTGAGCCCCGCGTAGATCGCATCTGACGAGGACTGGAGGGTCTGAATGTCGGAAAATTTCAACGCATTGAGACGGTCGAACGTGCCCCGAATGGTCTCGGTGATCTGGAGCCGCTGGACTTTGATTCTCTGTCGGCAGACGTCGAGCTTGCCGAGTTCAGCGATGCGCTGGCGCTTCATCTCGACGGCCTCGCTCAACTGGGCGCGCACGACCTCGTCGGTTGCGGCGGCAGCTTCCTTCACGAGATCGGCGAGTTCGCTTTCGAGCGAGGGAAGGTCCGTCTGCGCGATGACGGAGCAAAGGTGCGCCGAGCGAAGCAGAAGTCGGGCATGGTCGCCGAGGAGGCCGTCGATCTGTTCGGCCGTACCGCCGAGCATTTTCTCGAGAGATGGATCCGAGCCGTTGAAAAAGCCCCGAACACGCGCCGCATCGGCTTCGACCTTCACGAACTCGTTGAGATCTGTGTCGGTGAGGGCCTCCCCGCCGGATTTTCCGCCGGCGGCCTGGAGAATGCGTTTCACGACCCTGCTCCGGTCGACGACGGCGCCGAGGTTCTGCCCGGCCGCGCCGGCGACGGCGAACAGGCGGTGGGTCGGAATCCAGCCCAGGGCGGCGGCGGCCACGAATGCCGCGCCGGCCGAAACCAGCGTCGGAAGAGCGATTCCGGCCTTGAGCGCGATGAGGGGAACGTAGAACACTGCGAGGCCGCCGAAGAACCAGCCAGGATCGCGCTGGTGCATCGAGACGAGAAGCGTCGTGAGGAAAACGATGAACACCAGGCTTCGTTCGGGATCCTCGATCGTGCCTCCGTATATTTTAAATGCTATATAAAGATTCACCAGGAACCCGGCCAGTGACACGAGTGTCCCGGCGACGAAGTTGCGCTGTTCACGGATGGGAGAAACCGCGACGGTGGGGAGCGTCGCGGTTTTGGCGGGAAGTCGTGAGCCGGGGTGGACGGCCGCAATCGGAGAGGATGAGGTGGTGGCGGTTGCCCCGGTTTTCCTGAGCGCTGTCCGGGATGGGGGGCGGTCATTTTGTGGCATGCGAACCTCCGATTGCGGCCGTCAGGAGAAGGTCATTCCTTCTTCTCTCCCTCGTCGGGATCACGGTCTTCGATTTCAGACAATTCCCAGGGCGTTTCCCCGGTATTCCCATCATGGCCGGAAACGGGTTCAGAATCAAGTGCCTCGGCGTTCACCGGCTCGGTGTGAGTGATCGGGATGCAGGAGGTGGGTTCCGTGACCGGCTCTTCCGCGTCGGGGCCGTAGATGATGAGTTTCAGAAACACGAAGGGGAGGGTGATGATCTTCCAGGTGAGCCACAGGCCGATGAGGAAGATCGGGATATTGATGGCGAGGCTGACGATGGGCTGCAGGACGTTGTTCCACAGCTTGGTCTCCCAGGGGGTGCTGTCCTGGTATTTGAAGTTCAGGTTTGCGATGTTCGAGGGCTCGATGGTTCCATGCAGGGCACAGTAGATGACGCCGCCGCTCGTGATGTCGCCGGAACTCAGGTAGGCACAGCCTGACTCGGGTCTATTGATACCGCCCTTCAGATAATTGGACTGCTGGAGTCCGTCGATGACCTGGTCATCGATCATGCGGAGCATCGAAGGTTGATCCATGTTATACATCTCGACGGCTCCGAGGAGCACGCGCATGTTGGCGTAGCACGCCTTTTCGCGAGCCTGCTCGCGGGCTTTCCGGAAATTGGGCACGAGCACCGCGGCCGGGAAGAAGCCCGATACGCCCCATGTGCCGATCGGCTTGGCCTCCTGGCGCGAGACGACCGTGACGGTCGGCCGGGCCTGTCCCGCCTGAGGAGGCATGACCGGGGAGGCTGCATAGCTGGGCATCGAAACCGGTGCCGGTGCCTGAGACGGCGTGACCCGGGTATGATGGTTCCAGGTGTTTGCCCGCTGTTGCTGCTGCCAATTCTGGTGGGCGGGTTTCGCGGCGGCGACCTGCTCGGGAGAAACTGAGACGAACGAGGTGTAGCTGGTGGTGAACTGGTATGTCTTGCTGAGCCGGATCACTTCGGCCTTCTTCTCTGTATTTTCTCCGTAGGCGCGCATTTCCCTGATGAGGTCGTCGGCCTTGGTCTTTGCCCAGACGCGGGCGACGAATTTATTGGCATCGGTATTCTTCACGAACTCGGCGGAAACGGGGTAGCTCTGCGGGGAGCCGTTGAGCGTGCCTTGCAGGGTCAGGCTCGCAACGCCGCTTCCCTCATACCGGCCGACGATGACGACCTGGGAGCCCTTGTAGATGTTCGGAATCGTCTTGGGATACAGCTCCGACACCTTGATGCCGCCCCAGTCGATGCCGAGGTCCACAAGCAGTGGCTTGCTGATCGTTTCGTAAAATCCCGTCAGCTTCGCTTCGAGCGTGTCGTTCTCATGCACATACAGTGCTTCACCACGGTTCTCGATGGCGAGCTGGTCGAGAAGCTGCGTGGAGACGTTCTCGCCCACGCCGAGGGTGAAAGTGCGTATGCCGGCGATGTTCCGGCCCTTCATGTTCGTGGCGATGGCGTTGGGATTTGTGATGCCGACCGTGGGCTCGCCGTCGGTGAGAAACACGATGGCTTTCGTGGATTTGGTCGTTCCGAACAGGTTGACGGCAGACCGCAGGGCCTCATCGATATTCGTTCCGCCCGAGGTGTCGAGGTCCGACACGAACCGCTTGGCGTCGGCCCTGTTCGAGGAGTCGGCACTGACGAGCGTGTCTTTCCAGACGGTCGCCGTATCAGAGAAGGAGATCACGTTGAACCGGTCATCGGCGTTCAGATGGTCGATGAAAAAGTTGTAGGCGGCCTTCGTCTGCTTGATCTTGTAGCCGCTCATGCTGCCCGACACGTCGAGCACGAATACGATGTCGCGGGCCACGATGTCGCCGGCGTCGACGACTTCCTGGGGGGCGAGCATCATCATGAAGAAGCCCTTGTCGTCTTTGTCGGGCTGGGTCGACAGGAAGTTGAAGCCCATCCTCTGGGCCGTGACTTCATACTGTATCTGGAAATCGGCCGCCGGCAGCTCCTTCGACCGCTCGAACGTCACCTGCCAGTGGTTGTCGTCGATGCGCCGCGCCTGGGCGGGATGCGAGGGGGTCTTGACGCTGACGATCTTCTTCTGATCACGGATGTCGATCACGACCGAGACCAGGTCGAGATTCCGCTGCTGGATGCTTGAAATATTCATTGGTATATTATATGCAATGATACCATTCGAATAATCGAGCAGTTCGCTGTAGGTCAGATCGATCTTTGTCCTGCCGCCGGCGGGAACGGCGCCGACCTTCGTCTCGAAACTGTTCGGATCGGCCTGCTGCGCCATTGCCGGTACCATGCCGGCGTTCTGCGCGTTCTGGTAGATCTGCTGAGCATCCTGTTTTTCTTCGATGGCGCCGACCTGCCGAATGCCGTTCGGGCCGGTCAGGCCGAACTCCTGAACCGACGCCTTTTCGTTCAGCGGAAACCGATAGCTTGTCTCCTGGGTGACGTCGGACGTGTTGATGAAGCTCTGTTCCAGCTTCGTGACGGCGACCTGGTTGTCGATTGTCACCTTGATGCGCTGTTCGAGCATGGGGAGCTGCCCCTGCGGGCCATACAGGTGCAGCGCCGTGGCGGGAACCGTTGCGAGCGCGAGCGTGACCAACATCATCATGAGCGATAACGTGCGTATCATGGCCTTCCCTCCTCTATTCTCTCCCGCCGTCGAAGTCTGTGATCACTGCCGCCCGCGAGACGGAGAACGAATGATTTGAGGTCGGAATAAGTTCAGTCAAATGGGGCATCTGCGGGGTACCGGTGCGATCGGTCGCTTCGATGTCAGGGCAAACTGATGTTGCGCAATCCTCGTGCCAGTCGTGAAATGTTGTTAGAACGTGCTTCCGAAGCCGATTATGGACCTTGCCGGACAAGGGCGCCCCAGGTGCTGCGCCAGGAACGACGCAGCTGCGGGGCCATTCATGACGCGGAAAGGGAATGCGGTTCACCGAGAGGTCGTTTGAAGCCGCCTCAGCGCGCAGGCGGCGTCGTCGGAAAGATCAGCCCCGCGCGGAGAAGATCGCCGCCCGTCTGCATGCCTTTCCGTTCGAGAAGTGTCAGAAACTCTTTCAGGACGCCTTTCAGGGCAAGTGTGTCACCCATGGCGCGGTGTGCGTCGTTCAGTTTCACGCCGAAATGCTGTGCCACGGCGCCGAGCTTGTTCGTGGCAAGCCCGAGATACTGGCGCGAGAGGCGCAGGGTACACATCGAGGGCATCTGCAACGGCACCTGGTAATACTCGCGCCATGCATGGCTGATGAACGCCCAGTCGAATGGGGCGTTGTGCGCGACGAACACGCTTCCTTGGAGAACACCGGCGAGAATGGGCACGACTTCCCGCATGGTGGGCTTGCCACGGACCATCTCGTCGGTGATGCCGGTCAGCTCGATGATCTTCTGGGGAATCGGCACGCCCGGATCGATCAGCGTCTCGAACCGCTCCTCGGCGTCACCTGCGATCGAGATCATGGCCACTTCCGTCACCTGGGCCATGGGCGGAGCGAATCCCGTCGTCTCGAGATCGAGCACGACGTAGGGAATCGAGCGGATCGGCGTGTGTTCGAAGGGAAAGGATTGGGAGAAAGGTTTCATACGGCAATGGTATCCATCCCGCGGCCCCAGGTCAATCAGCGGTTGTTGCTCTTGCCGTATGGATTTGCCAGCGACCGACAGCGCTCGCCGAGAGGGGGCATCCGACGCTTTCGGCAAACGCCGGCCTGGCCAAGGGGAATGGCATTTCAACGTTGGGCGGAGTATCTTGAAGGAAATGACGTTCGGGGGGATTCCATGAAACTTCTGAAATTGACCGGGGTGATCGATCGCATGACCGGAGGAGTGGCGGCCATCGTGCCGGACGACGGTTCCCGGGAACTGTACATTTCCGAAAAGGACCTGCCCGACCCACGGGAAGGCCAGGAGGTTGATCTGGTCGTCATTCCTCCGGAGGACCCGAACGGCCTGTGCAGGGTCGTGTCGTTCGCCAGGAAAAGGGTCGTGAAGCCCCTGAAAATCAAGGCCGATGGTGCTCTTCTCAAGGCCATGACCCGCAGCCGCGATCGGCTGAAGGCGACGCTCGACCAGGCCGAAGCCGACGAAAACGCCGACCCCGAGGTCGTGGAACAGCTCCGCGAGAAGCTCAGATTCCTCGACCGCGGCATCGAATTGTTTTCATGACATCAGACCGGAAATAATACATTATTTCATATATATGACGGATTCGCATGGGAAAATTGTTCTCTGGCCAGAGTTTCAGACGTTGGCGACATCGAACAACCGGAGGAAGAGACTCGAAGCCATTCAGACGAAGATAGAGCGCGCGTTTTCTTCGCAGGAGCTTCCGATCTTTCGGCTGATCGTAGCCGAGGGTTCCGGGCTCTTCCTGGAGATGAGCGATTTCGAGCGGCTGGCGGAAGCTTTTCCTGCCATTCTGGCCCAGACATACGAAGGAAGCGAAGCCACGCCGCTTGGCCACGAACGCTCCTACAACGAAACGAAGATTTTCGATGCCCTGCGGACATCGCCACATATCCGAGATTTCATCGGCCGATTCACGCCACAGGCGGCCGCGGCACCCGTGAAAGCGAAGAAGTCCTTTTTCAGGCGCATCATCGCGTCCGAACAACCAGGCGGCACGTCTCACCTTTCCATGGAAAAAGACCGCTACGAGGCCCGGCTCTCCTATCGCGGCAAGCAGCACCTGCTGAAGATCATGGAGCATCTTGGAATCCGGCTGGAGATGGTCCCCCGCGAGAAACAGACGGTGTTGAAGGACACCTGCTTCGAGATCGAGGGAATTCCCGACCTTCAACAGCCCGGAGAAGTGACCCTCCTGGACCTCCCCGTCAGAATTGTCGTGCACGGAAAGCCAGGCCAGAGCGGTTTCATCACATTCATGATTTTCGACTCCCGGATCCCCGGTGACAGAACCTTCAGCCTCCCTGACCGGATCCGTGAGCTCGATACCCTGCTCGCGACGGCCTGAGCCCCGAGAAATCGCGGGGAATCTCGCGCCATCGTCGTTTTCGGTGGTACGAACGCTTGGCGGGAGTGAATCCCGGCGTGCGATCTGATATCCTCAAGGAAAAGCATCAAAACCTGGGGTTCTGGGTTGTACGATATATCGACCCCATTCTTGGAGGCAGAGTCATGAGACGGATCCTTCTCCTCCCGGCCGTCATGGCCATGGCAATCTGGTCTGGAAGCCTTCTTGCAGCGGATTCCGGCGGGCTCGAAGAAGGCCGAAACCTCGAGAAAGCCGGAAAGAGTGCCGAGGCTCTCGCTGTCTATCAGCGCGCCCTCGAACGGGGCGCGAATCGCGAGCTGGGGATAGCCGCGGGGGCGCTCTGCGGCAAGATGAAACGGTACGAGCTTGGAATTAACCTTCTTCAGCCTTGTCTGGAAGCGGCCCCGCGAGACGTCGGCCTGCTGAACCTGGTCGCTCTTCTTCATTCCAAGAACGGGCAGGCAGCGGAAGCGGCCCGGCGCTGGGAACAGGTGCTCGCGATCGATCCGGGGAACGCCACAGCCAGGCAGTGGCTCGAGAAAACGAAAAAGGCGCCGCCGCCGTTGCCGGATGCGCCGGCCAGCGATGCCCTTCGTCCGGCGGACGGGACCGAATCCACTGCTGCGGGGGAAGGGCCGTTTCCCGAAGACCGGCAAGAAGCGGTCGCTCAGAAGCTTCTCGCCGAACTGGGCAACATTTCCCCCACCGAGATCGAAGAATATAGAAGTAGATATAATACGATCGTTCGGCGCTGTCCCAAAGCAACGGCGATGCCCGACGTCTGCTGGAAACTGAGCACCCTGTATTTGATCGGAGACGTTCCGCCACGGCCCGACGAGGCCAAACCTCTCCTCGAGCGTCTCTGGCGCGATCATCCCGCCTCGAAGTGGGCGCCCTTCGCCGCCAACCGGCTCGTGAGCATCTACCGGGACGCCTCGGCCTGGGAGGACCTCATGAAACTCTCGCAGGAAGCGGCGGGCCGCCTGACGCTCTCCGAAGATGAGAAGGCCTGCTGGCAGTGCGGTCTCGCCCAGGCCCTGCTTGGTCTCGGCCGGCAGGCGGAAGCCGCGGAGTTGCTCGAATCCGTCAGAAGCCAGGCGCAGAAAACCCCCGCCGCCGCCGATATCGCGGATTCGCTGCTGGCCTCGCTCGACCTTTCCGGAAAGGAGCCCCAGAAATGATGCGCAGACCACGGCGTTTCCAGCGAATTCTCATCCTGGTCTTCGCCCTCTGGCTGATGGTCGAGCCCATGGCCGTCACCATCGCCGCCGCCGCGGAAGGCCCGTTCACCTACCCGCCCCGGACCGACGTTTCCATCGACGAACAGAATCCCGAAGAGATCCTCCAGGGGATGTTGTATCCGAACGACTATTTGAAAAAAATCCTCGTGGCGACGGGAGCCACGAAGGAGGAAATGGAAAAGCGGATCCTCGCCGAACTCCCCCTGATGCTGTCGGCCATGTATGAAAGCCTCGATGAGGACGGCGAGAGCTACGATATCCCCACTCTGTACAATGCGATGCAGCGGATCATGGATCAGACGGAAGTCAAGGACAAGGTGATGAACGTGGTGGAGACGGCGCGCAACGTCTCTTTCTTCGTGCCCTGGGCCGTCAACCAGGGCATTGGCCCGAAATCGATGCAAGCGCTGAAGATCCTCAAAACGGATTTCGATTCCATCGATGCTGCCGTGGCCGGTATCGAGCAGGTGCAGGAACTGTCGCTGAAATCCGAGGGCAATACCCTGGCCCAGGCGTTTCGAGTCAGTACGTCGGTGGAGCCGGTGACGAAGGCGGAAAAGATCATCGATTTCATGAATAAAGGGTCAGGGGTGGGGCTCAATGTCCTTGGCGCCGTGATGTCGATTGGCAAGATCGCCGGGCACGACGATTGGACGCTTCTTACGGACGGCGGCGAAGGCAAGCTGACCTATGACCTGGCGAAGGAACTGGTCGGCGGCGCTCTGGCCATTGCAAGCCTGGTGGCGATGCTCACCCCCATCGGCTGGATCGTCAGCATCGCGACCTTCGTCGTCACCGTCATCACGACCACCGTCGATCTGGCCCGGGAATACCATACCGGCTACATCAAGGCATACCAGGAATCCTACGGCTACATGAAAACGGCGGACACCGCTTTTGCCCTCCAGACGCCGATCGGCGCATCCACCTTCCAGTATTACAGGCAGCCGGGCGGCCGCCCCATTCCCGACACATGGTCGGACCTCATGCGCGAGGCGAACCATGCCTTCACCATGGCGAATCATGCTCCCAGCCTGAGCCGGTTTGCCCGGAAACAGTGGGAGGGCATCGCCAGGAAACTGTGCGAGCGGGCCGCGCTCATCTCACATTACGACAGGTTCGATCCGCCCCAGACCTGGAAAAAAGATCCACAGGCCTGGACCCGGATGTGGGAAAGCAAGGCTTCCGAGATGAACAGCTGGTGGGACCCGCCTTCCGGCAAGGATGACCAGGAAGAGCATCTCGAGCGGTTTTTCGACGACCAGAATATTGCCCGGATCGAGAATCCCGGACGATGGTGCTACTTTTGCCCCGACTTTTTCTTGTACAAACTGTACAACAGCAAGATATTCGCCCTGCGCAACGAGCCGAATGCCGATCGGGAACTGGCTGATTCGCCGGTTTTCAATCTGGTCGGAACGAGAATCCAGATGGTTCCTTTCAATTATCTCCTGCTGTTGAACGAGTTGATGCAATGGGAAAGCAGCAACTACCTGGGCACTCTTCCCAAGTTCAAGACGTTCGTCGAGCAGTGTTTCAAGGTTGATTTGGCGCTGGTTGCCGTGAAGGAAGCCTCGCTTTTCGCCAAATACCTGGAAACCCTCAAGGACCAGACGGAGAGCATGCTTGGTGCCGCGACAGAGTTTCTTCAGCGTGCCGATGCGGAAGCCTCGCAGATCTCGAAGGAAATCGAGGGGCTCGAGTATCTCCTCGGCGGCCTGGCGGGAAATCCGGAGAAGGTCATCGAAGCTGCCGAATGGCGTCGGAACGTCAAGGCGAAGCTGGATTGGAGCTGGGACACGGAAGAGGCGTGCACCTTCCGCACTGCCGTCGAGCGGTTCTCCGGAAAGATCAGGACCAAGCTTGCCATGCATCCGTTCGCCACGATGATGAGCTCTGCCGCCATGGTCATGCTCGCAGCCAATGCCAAGCGGTACAAGGATCTGAACGTCTGCATGTACGCGCTTCTGGAAAAATACCGGAAGGTCAAAGACTCGGTCCAGGCCGGCACCTACGTGGAGGATCTCCTGCTGTCAGGATTTCTCAAGACCGGCAAAACCCCGTTGCTCGATTACAGCGGCGGTTTTTTCACCACCGGGTATGTTCCGCTCGACCACCTGCGCAAGAACTACGAGAAGGCGAAATCGGCCTACGAAAGCTGGCATGAAATGGTCGAGGATCACGTGAAAATTCTCGCTCACCTGACGCTTGCCCCCAAACGCGCCCGGATGCAGAAGCTTCAGCGCCTGGTTCAGCTTGCCGAACAGCATGCATCTGATCTGTTCACGCCGTATTTCGCATCCGACGACAAACGGATCTTCCTCCCGCCCAACGATGGCACTGTGGAAGAAAGCGGAAATACACTGCCCGTCGACAGCCGAGGCCTCATGTATCTTCTTCCCCCAACCGACCCGCTCGTTCTGCCCGAGAATGCCTTCGGGACCCTCAAGTGAGTCGATAGCAGCCAGTGATGAAGCGTATCGGTCCGCGCAAGGCCAGGATTCTCGTGGGAACCGGGATCTTCTGGTTCATGGTCCTGGTTCTTGGCGTGGAAGTTCGTTTTCGCCTGGCGGAAGTGGCGGCCAGGCTGGCCGTTCCGGGCGTCGATCTCCCGGCTTCCGGCTTCTTCCTGCCGGAACGGCCCCACCCGGCGGTCGTGCCCAAGATGAAAGAAGCCGAGCAGAAAAAGGTCTGGCGGGAGTGGCAGAAGAATGTCCCCGTTCCCGGCCCCGAGCATGCTGGCGCGATCGTCGAAAACTTCTTCGGTCCGGATGCGGCCCGGCCTGCCGTGCGCAAATGAATACAGGAGGAAACCCGTATGTTTTGTCCGAAATGCAGGTCTGAATACCGCGATGGATTCACGAGATGCGCAGGATGCGACTGCGACCTGGTCGAGGAAGAGGACCTTCTGGCAACTTCGGAAGCGGAAGAGGAAGGGGGCGAGGGGTGCTTTGCCGGTGACCGTCGCCCCGAATACCTCGATGAATCCTGCCTCGACGGAGGGGTGATGGTGTTCGAGACCGGCGATCCCGTTCTCGCCACGACGATCGAAAATCTCCTCGACGAGGAAGGGATCCCCTTTGCCGTGCGGAACATGGGCCGGGAGGGGACGGACTGCTCCGCGATTTTCGGCTGCATGAACCGGTCGGATTCGGAGCCGGCGCAGTTTTTCGTCCACCAGGAGGATGAGGAGGACGCAAAAGAGCTTCTCGAGGACTTCCAGGCGATGGCATCGGATGAAAGCCGCGTTTTTTCGGAGCTTCCTCCGGAACTCGTCGAGGCGACGGACGAACCCGATCCCGAAGACAATGAGGCGATGTTCTGTCCGCATTGCGGCGAACAGCTCGCCTACACCAGGACCGATTTCCTCGACCGCAGGCTCCCCTGTCCGGAGTGCGGAGAGATCATCGATAAAATATCGTGATCTATTAATTTCCGCCCTGCCGCCATGGACGGTAGGATTCGCGGCAGCGGCTGGTGAACTGACTCGCCACGGTGAGCCGGGAAGCGCCTGCCTTGCCGAGACGGTCGGTGTTGATCTGCAGAAGCAGATCGGCGCGATCGAACGCGTCGCCGTCCATGACCACGGCGAAGCGGCAGGCTTCGACCCAGCCGGGATCGCCGAGCGGATGCTCCTTCCGGCCGGCGATATCCGTGGTTTCGCGCACGAGGGCCTTGCGCGAGACGTCGAACGAATACCGGACCACCTGTTCCCCGCCGTCGCGGATGACGACGAACTCTAGGGTTTCCGGGGTCCAGGAACGAAGCCGCCGCAGGGCGCGGATGTCGTGCCGAAGGTACCTCTCGATCCGGTCGAGCTGGGCCTGCGCGTCGAGCAGTTCGGTGCCTTCCTGGACGTGCCGGCTCGACCCGATGAACAGCTGCATTCCGCTCCCGAACAGGATCAGGGCAAGCGCCGTCACGATCACGATCTCCATCAGCGTCATGCCGCGTCGCATCAGATACGCTCCTTGAACTTGATGGTGCGGATCTCGTATCTGTGGATTCCGTGACCGGCCCCATCGGCCGACCAAGAGACAATGACCCGCACCACGAACATCCGCTCGGCCTCTTCGGGAACGGCGGCTGATTCCACGCGAACCTCGTATTTCAGGTCGCGAAACACCCGTGCCCAGGCTTCCGCGTCGATCGAGCCGGCCCCGCCCAGGCTCGACAGACCCTGCCAGGCCGGATCGGTGCGCAGGAACACGGTACCGAGATCCTGGAGCCGCTCGGCTTCGGCACGGCAGTCGTCGTAGGGAAGCTGGAGCAGGCGGTCGAGAATCGAGCGGGCCGCCTGCGCCCCGACGAGATGGCGGCCGACCGACGAGATCTGCCGGTGGGTCGAAATGGTCATCGTGAGCAGGGGGACCATCGCGACCCCGACCACGACGATGCTGATGAGGATCTCGATGAAGCTCATTCCGCGGGAGCGGTTACTCGGCATGGAAATCGAATCCCTCTCGTTCGTCGAGAATCGAGACGGCGAGCGGCATCCTGGGCTCGGCCATCCCCGGCGCATAGAAGATGTCGGGCAGGGAGCGGAACTCGCGGGCCCGCTGGGCCAGGTTCAGCGTCGAGACGGCGACACCGCCGGCCAGCAGCACCCGCCGCCCGTCCTTCCAGGTGACGAAGGTTTCGGGCGCGGAGAGGCCGGGACGGAACGAGACGAGCTGGACGCCGAGCTGAACGTCGGACGTCAGCGTGATCGGCTCGCCCGTCAGGCTCACGAACGTCAGCATCCGGTCTCCGGAGAGGCCATTGACGAAGGGGAAGAAGCCGGGATCGGCGACGAGCGGTTTCGCGGGATCGGCGGGAACGAAGCCGCGCGTGATGGCGCCGAGCGTGATCGGCCCCTGGACGAGCACCACGCCCCCACGAATGTCCGTTCCGAAAAAGTCGTCAAGCTCGAGAGGGCCGTCGATGGCCACGACGCCGTCGACCCAGAGCCGGTTTTCAGCCAGGCCTGCCCAGGTCTTGAACTCGTCCTGGGTGCGGAAACACCGGGAAATGCGGCCCAGAACAGAGCGGTCGACCGCCGTCGCCGGCTCGCGCAGGCTCTTGAACCACTGGCCGGGCAGATCCTCGAACCTCTCAGTCACGCCGATGCCGTCGACGCCCGCGAAATCAGACGGCTTTGCCAGCTTGGGGCGGCCCTGGGTGTCGCGGTTGGCCGGAATCGCCATCCGATGATCACCGCTCTCCGACAGGGCGCCGGGGTCGCCCGAGACGGTGCGCGACATGAAATCGGCGTAGATGCCCGCGTTCGGCTCGAACTCGAATCGGTTGCCGCCCCAGGTCTTGCCGGGAGGCGGCCGGAACGACGGGTTCGCCTTGTAGAACAGCGGGTCACCGAGGCCGGCGCTGGACGGCCACGACCAGAGCGAGGTTACGAAAAACCGCTGCCAGACATTCCCGAAGATCGTCCGGAGGGGCGGCGGGTAGGGGAAATCGGGGGGAAGGAACGGCTCGAGGTTGCGACCCAGCAGTTTCAGGGCCGAGGCGACCCCGAGAAAACGGCGCTGGTTGCGATAGGGCGCGAAGCCGGGGTCGTCGGCCAGCAGATAATCGAGCGTCAGGATCGTGCCGGCGTATGGCCCGGCGGCCGCGTCGGCCAGTTCACGTGAAAACCCCATCAGTCCGATGCGGGCCGACGTGCTAGGCTTACGCAGGGGGATCGGGAGCGCGCGGATGGTGATGACGTCGCCTTCCTGGTTGAGGAACATGGGCAGGGCCGAAAAGCTCGCCCCGCCCGGGTCGATCGCCGGAAAGCAGGCGGGGGTGATCTGCCACAGGTCCGACATCTCGCCCTGTCGGCAGGTCAGCTCGCCGGCGAGGTTCAGCACGATCGGTCGGTCGGAGGCACCGAGGAAGACGAACCCGTTTTTGACGGGGTCGTACAGCTGCCTGGCGGTCGGCATCAGGTTCCAGGGGAAGCCGTCGACCCCCGCGCCGCCCGGCGAGCTGGTGCGATTGCCTCGTTCGATCGGCAGGATGTTGACCTGGTCGGCAGCGCCCTGCGGAACGGGCTGTTCGAGGTGAAACTGGTCGGCGAACAGCGCGAACTGGCGCATCACAGGGGTGAGACGCGCCGTCACCCTGAAGGGCACGCGCTCGGTCAGGGTATATGTCTTGCTAAAAAATGTGGTCCGGCAGGTGATGGCGAGGATGCCGCCCTTTTCCTGCCCTTCGGCGGTTGCTGGCGGCGAGAGGCACTCGGGCAGGTTCAGCGGCTTGATATCGGTGAACGCCAGTTCGGGGGGCTGGCTCAAATCGATATCCAGTTCGTCCGCCAGCGCCTGCAGGGTGCCGCTCGGCTGATAAGCGAGCGAGGGGTGGCCCGCGGTGCCGGGTTGCGTGAAGCTCCTGATCAGGGCTGCATCGCCGTGGGCCAGCCCGAGACGGATCTGCGACACGATATCGCCGGTCCAGGCTTCGAGAAAGATGAGGGCCGTCTGGGTGCGGTCGGACAGCGTGACCAGGCGCACCTGGCGGCTCATGCGGGTGCTGAGCAGGAAGAACAGCAGCATCAGAACCGACAGCAGGCCGACCACCACGACGTAGATGCTGCCCCGCTTCGATGCGGTGTCGCCTGGACCGCGGTCTCCGCTCGGCATCAGTAGAACTCGACGAGTTCCGCCTGCGGCTTGCCCTGCGACGGCGGAAGGGGCCGGACACGGAGTTTCAGAGTGGCGCCCGGCGTAACGTTCCGGTTGCGGATCAGCACGGGCTCTCCGCCGGAAACGGGCGCCACGACGATCCCGTCGGTCGCAACGGCAACGACCTTCCCTTCGATGATCTGCCGGTTTCCGGCAGGAAGACGGGATGCCGGCGCCGGCGAAGCGCCCGGAACCTTTGGAATAGCCGGCAAAAGCGGAGAGATGACGAGGAGCCAGATGAGCCACGCGGCGAATCCCATGCTCAAAAACGCCTGAAGCCCGAATGCGAGAAGACCGCCATCTTCCGCCGTGGGGGCCTGGCTCTGGGGCGCGGAGCCGGCGGCGCGTCCGGCGGCCTGCTGCTGGCGAAGCTTCTGGATATTGCTCACTGAGTAGGCCGGAGCGGCCGCTGCCTGTTTCTGCTCCTCGGCATACGAGGTCCGGAATCCTTCGAGGAGGGCCACCAGCGAGCCGGCGGGGGTCTTCCTCCGTTCGAGGAGCGACTGGCACATCTGCTCCACCAGCCTGTCGAGAGCCTGGCGCGAGGCCTCGGGGGCCGCGCGGGCGATGCGATACAGGTCGCTCGCCAGCCGCTCGTCGGTATTCG
>JAGOCE010000203.1 GCA_017998915.1 Candidatus Ozemibacteraceae bacterium | reverse complement strand
GAACGGCGGGCGGCGGCCTCCTGCGCTGGAGCGGCGGGGCGTATCACCCGTACGAGGCCGAAGAGGGTTCGCCCGGCTCGACCTGGGTCACCGGCCTCGCCTGGCAGGGAAACACGTCCCAGCTCTGGGTCGGTACCCGGGAAGGCGTGTATATCCAGGACCTGAATCCCAACCTTGGCGGAAACGCCTGGCAGAGCTTCTCGACCCGCAACTCCGGTCTGCCGTCCGACGACGTGACGGCGCTGACCGTCGAGGGTCGCGACGAGGCGCTCCACGACTACGAGTTGATGAACGCATCAGGGCTTCCCCAGCTTCGCGGGCGCGGCTCCTGCCCCTGTGCGACCTGTACCCGACTGATCGAACAGGGCGGGAAAAAAGCATGCCCGAACTGTCATGCGCGCCCCCCCGTCATCAAGCCGCGCACCATCCACCAGGAGTTGACCTGGGCGGCGTTCTGCACTTCCGAGGGCGCGGCCCGCTACACGCACCGCGAGGTCCCCCATATCGGCCAGGGCAACTTCTACGCCTACATCGTCAACCAGGGCCACGCCTCCGTCGGAACGGCGGTCGGCACGACCGTCTGGACCGGCATCCGGCCACCTTCCGCCGGCGGTTGTTTTCTGTATGCATTCAATCGCACCCAGGCCCGGTTCGACCCCTGGCCCAATCTGCCCTGCACGCTCGACTTCACGAGCGAGATCAACACGCTCGGCCTCTCGCCCGACGGCTTCCCAGCCGCCGGCGGAGGCGGCCAGGGCGGCGGTCTTGCCCTGCTCGACTCGAGATATGACGTCTGGAGGTTCCTCCGCGGGAAAGACGGCCTGTCGGACACGAACGTCACCGCGGTCTGCCGCGACGGCTCGACGCTCCTCGCGGGAACGGGCGGCTTCGGCGGCATGAGCGGTTCGATCTTCCGGCTGAGCGAAGGCAGGTTCGAACGCCTGCCCACCGACGGACTTTCAGCCGACGCGACCGCGGCTGGCCGCGCCATGTTTCCCTCCCCGGTGACCGTCATCTGCGCCGAAGGAGACAACATCTACGTCGGCACAAAATCGAGCGGCATCTTCATCTGGAACGGCACCGTCTGGACCCGCATGGAATCGCTCGGCACGAAAGCCCTTTCCGACGACGCGATCTCGGCCCTCGCCGTGAAGCGCGGCATCCTCTACGTCGGCACGAAGAAGGGCCTCGACGTGTTCGCGGGCGATCAGGCCCAGCATGTCGATGTGACATATTACGGGTGCTATACGAACGACGTCCAGGCGCTGCTCTGGGACGAAACGGCGAACGACACCGACCAACTCGTGCTCTGGATCGGCACGGCCGACGGTCTCACGCGGCTGAGCATGTTCCAGGCAGTTATGAAGCATGGTGGAACGGCGGCGGCCATGGTCGAGAGCGTCATGAAGCCGCTGATCTGGCCCTCCGACCCGCCCCAGGCGGTGCCCGTCGCGGCCTGGTCCTGGCCCGGAAATCCGAACAACGGCATGTGCGACGTCTGCCCCTTCGACGGCCTGCCCGGCAACCGTGTGAACGCCCTCGCCGTCGATGAGCTCAACCTCTGGATCTCGACCGACAACGGCCTCTCCCGCCTCAGAAAGTAGCGTTCACGGTCCATTGTTTCGCGCTGAGCCTGTTGAAGGACGGGAGCCTGGCCGAATGAATACGGTCTACAACCCGCGCCAAGCCTCGGGCACGAGATTCCGGGAACCGGCCAGCGCGCCGTCGAGCTCGACGAGTAGCCGGTCGCGGTCGCGCGGGAGGGCGCCTTCGAGAGGCAGATACGATGAGGCGTGGTTTGCCGTGAACACCGTGCGGCTCAATTCCAGCCCGGCGACCAGCTCCCGGAGCTCGCGTAACATGCCCCGCGCATCGGGAAGGGCGAACGTGCCCTCGCTGATGCGCTTCCACAGCGGCGTTCCGGGCACCGGAATCAGGGTCAGGATACTCAGCAGGCGCGGCTGCATGCGATTGAGCGCAGCCGCCGTGGCCCGGGCGTGTTCGAGCGAATGCGTGACACCGCCCAGCCCCAGCAGGACCATCACCGAAACCCGCAACCCGGCACTCTGCGCCGCGACGACCGCCTTCGTCATCTCCGACGCGGTCACGTCTTTTTGCATATCGCGCAGGATATCTTCGGATCCGCTTTCGAGGCCGAGATACAAGGTGTTGAATCCAGCCTCCTTGAGCCGGGCGAGCTCCTCTTCCGTCTTCGAGAGAATCCCCCGGGCACCCGCGTAGAGCGAGAATCGACGTGCCTCGGGGAACACGCGCCTCGTGATCTCGGTGAGTTCGAGCAGTCGGGCCGTCGAGAGACGCATCGTATCCCCGTCGGCGAAAAACACCCGCGAACCGCCGCGACCTTCCAGCGTCGCGATCAGCCGGGCGTGAGTCTCGAACTCAGCGGGAGTGCGAACACGAAAGCCGACACCCCGGTAGGCCGCGCAGAACGCGCACCGGTTGTGCGGGCATCCCGTCGTAGCCTGCAGGATGACGCTTCCCGCCTCGACCGGCGGCCGGATCGGGTCGCCGAGATAGCCATCAGGGAGCGGGCCGGGCTGCGAACACTCGTTTTCCATCTCCCGATTCTACACCATCCCGGTCAAGCCGGCGTTTCACCTTCGCAACACGCACGATCATCATTCCACGATCCGGGGCCGCACGTTCGCGGCGTTCCTGTCACGCGAACGAAATCACAGATTCGCATCGAATGCCGCGACCGAGATCGTCGGATCGCCGTACAACACATAGACCTTTTTCAGTACCGGGTCGAAACACGCCCCGCGGTAACTGGAACTGGCGAAGGAATACTGGCGAAGCGTCCTTCCGTCCGATCTTGCCACGAGCACGTTGATCTGGCCGCCGACGGTGTTGAACGCCCAGCGGTTCAACTGATGATCGAGAACGAAATCCGTGTATCCCACGGGAAGAGCCATGCTCATGGTCGCCCCCTGCCCGGTTTCGAGGGCATAGTATTCCTGGCCGATGTTATCGGAATTCACCGTGAGGATGCTCCCGCTGTATCCGCCCAGCATCTCAACGCCGGGTGAAGAGCTCATCATTTGCGATGGCTGATTCGTTTTCGGCGAGATGAGATAGAGGGAATATGATCCTGACAGGTAGTGGAACCCAACCTGCGAACCATCGAAGTTCGTGCCGCACCGGATGCTCTGCGGATTCACGCCGGCAGGGATGGCATGCATGCTTTGAACGCTCAGATCAGGCATCAGAACGCTCATGGTCGCGGTTTTTACAACGCTGTCATCCCAGAAGCAATAGAGCCTTCCGTCACGGGGAGAGACCGTTGTGCACATCAGGTTGAGGAACGTCGGCTTGTAGGATGCGACGGGGCCGGAAAGGTCGTAATTGTAAGCCCGGAGCCCGTCGTTCGCGTAGCTTGTGACATACACATAATCACCCAGACACACCGATGGCGTGATGATGGTGCCGGGCAATGTCACGGAACCCGAACTCGAATTGATCGTATCCAAACGCTGCAATGTCGCCGGATTGGCGCCGTAGGTGACATAATAGATCACCCCGTTGCGCGCCGTGGGAGTGAGAATCGACGACATGGATGCATACCCTGTCACCGAAACGAACACCGGGGCAGCCGGAACCGTCGCCGTCGTCACGACCCTGGTTAGCGGCGTGCCATAGAGGCCGTCGGCAACGCTGAAGACCGAAATCGAGTATCCCATGGAAGGGATCAGGTTCACGAAGGTCGCAACCGTATCTGCCGTCTTGATCACCTGGAGGGGAACCGTCGGGTTTGAGGCAAGGGCGAGCCTCGTCTCGAACAGTTTGACGCTCGGTGAGGCGGTCCACGAAATGCCGATCGAGGATACCGTCGTCGTCTAAGCAATCGTGGCAACCGGTGCCGGAGCGATCTGAACGATGAACGTGCTCGCCGCCCGGAGGTTTTCATACGGTGGGTTCGCGACGCGCAGGTTATATTTCCCGCCGGGGACGGTGTTCACAGTTCCGGCCAGCGCACCCCCAGAGACACTTGTCGGAATATCGAACCATGGGGTGCCGCCAATGTGCGAAAGCTGGATGCGATACTCGTCGTTGAGATTGCTTCCCGAAACGGTCACGGAATTACCGGACTGGCTGACGGACGAGATGACCGGAAGAATGCTGACGGGAATCAGGTTCACGGGCAGAGTCGCGATCGTGTTCGCGGTGATCGTGACCGGTTTGTCCGCCAGGCTGAAATCGTATCCCGTGGCTGGGTCGAGACGCATCATATAAGCACCTGGCACGAGGTTTTTCATGAGAAGGTTGTGAATGCCGGCACCGCGGGGAATTGTATATCCTTCGCGATTGTTTGCCGCCGAAAGCTGGGAAACGAAGGCGACGCGGATCGGATCGGCGATGGCGGTGGAAAGCGTCGCCAAGAATCCACCGGTTCCGCCCGCGGCGGGATTGGGAACCAGGTCGAACCGGCCGTTGTCCTGGGCCGGCAGAGCGGCGACGACCGTCGCGACGGCGTTTCCCGTCGAGAAGATATAATCGGCGTCTCCACAGCGAAGCGGGTAGGTGCCGATCGGGATGCCTGTGAATGCAAAGAAGCCGTCGGCATCGGCCATCGTGATTTTTTCGAGGAAGCCGGCCGTGCCGGGGGTTCCGGTGGCGAGCCGGAGCGGGATCAATTCGGTCTCTTCCTCGGCGTCGACGAAGCGGATGCGCACCACGCGGCCCGTCAGGCCGCCGAGCCGACGGGCCGTCGCCGCAGGCACGAGCTGGAAGGGCGACGCAGCGCTCAGATCGTTGATCGGCGCGAGCACGGCAAGCGCGAGTGGCCCGCCCGAGAATACGTAGTCCGGGTCGGCGCAGGTGAGTGTGTAGGTCCCGATCGGAATGCCGGTGAACAAGAAGACGCCCTGCTCGTCGCTCTTGACGTTGAACTCGAGCCTGTCGGCGAATGTCGTTCCGGTGGCGAGCCGCAGCATCACGGCGTTGCTTTCCTGTTCGAGGCCGAGAAAACTCTGTTTCTGCACGCGGCCCCGCAGGCGACCGAGCACGGCCGTCTGGATTTTGGGGGTGAGCGTGACCGGAGTGGCCGCCGTATCGGCGTTCGCGGCGACCGTCACGTCGACCACGGCGGGCGTCGGCGTGTAGTTGGGCGATGCGAACCGTATCTGGTACACGTTGTTCGGCGAGACGGGCAAGTTGAAAAAGCCGTATGCGCCGGCTGGGGTCGTCTCGGTCATGTTGAGGAAGAGACCGTTCTGCATCAGGTAGACCAGCGTGCCGGCATGACTGTTCTCATCGCCGGGCGCGAACATCTGGCGGGTCGCCGTGCCGACGATGCCGCCGGTAGCGACGGCAGGCGGCTTCGAAAGAATGAGCGGCAGGGGAAGCGCCGGGCTCCCGGTCGTCGTGCCGGCCACGGCCTCGATCGCAATCGGCTCTGCAAGGACGGCGCCGCCGAACTCCGCCATCAGCTGAAAGCTCGTTCCGGTCGGCACGTAGGAGATCCTGAAATTGCCGGAAGCGTCGGTGATCGAGACGAACGAGGTGCCGAGCAGGTAGACACGACCTCCCGACAAACCGGAGATGCCGTTCACGGATATAGTTCATGTTATATCACTGGTGGGCTGGAGCGACGCGTCCTTCGTCGTCACGGCACCGGCCACGGACGAAAGAACGATTTTCGTGAGGGCTGCCCGCTCGGTCGCCGACTTCTGGGCCATGAGGGTGTATTCCCCTTCCGGCACACTGTCGAACCGGTACACGCCGGCCGTGTCGGTCACGGTGGTCCGCTCGTCCGCCGACGAGTCGGGAAGCAACGCCCCGCGAACGGAAGCCCGGGCCGTGTACTGGTCGGCCAGGCCGGCTATTTCCGCCTCGTCGGCGCGATAGAGATACACGCTGACGCCCGCCTGCGGCACGTTCGCGAGCAAAACCCGCCCGGTCAACGAGACGAGCCGGCTTTCCCCGGCGGCCGCGACGGGATTTTCCCCGCCTCCTCCGCCGCCTCCGCACCCGATCAGGACGATCGAAAAGACGATGACGAGAATGGTCGGAAGGAGATACGGACGCTTCATAATTCCTCCAAATGCTTCTTTATGCGCGGGCGGGAAAGGATGGAATGAACGAGCAGGGGAAGATCCGGCCGGCGGCCGGTGTCTCGAAACGATGAAAAATGCAGAACCATGCGAAATGCCGGGAAAGGCGACATCGTTCTGATCACACCCTCTCACACGAAGGCAACCGGCCTCCCGGCCGCCCGAATACAGCTTTATCTGGAACAGATGATAGCAGGGGAACTCCATCATCGGCAACCCCGCAGAACGTGTCTTCTGATGCCGTCAAGAAAAACGAGCCTTTTTGAACCGTGCGTTTTGTGATACATTTAGATATAGGGACGGCCGCCGACCCGCAGCCGGGTTCGTTGAATCGAACCGCCCGACGTTCTTTGGTGTTCCCTTCCCGGGGGTGACCTGGTTTCGACGGGGAGTGCGATCGATCGCTTGCCATTCGAGGTTGGTCGAAAGGCCTCGTAAAAATTCGACCACAAAAACAAAGGCCAACGAAAACGTTGCGCTCGCGGCCTAATTAGGCTGCGCGGTTCCCGGTAGATTCCGCCGGTAAGCTACCGAAGAACCGTCGAATAAACTGGCTGGGAGTGGTGTGGGGCCCCTGGCGTGCCGCTTCGAGACAAACCAGACGGATCGGGTGAGTAGAGACCCCCCTGTGGGTTACGAAAACCTTAAACTATTAAACGCAGGGAATAATGGTAGCATGGCGCTCGTGACCCTCTTCGGACGCGGGTTCGATTCCCGCCACCTCCACCGTTGCCGGAATTTGTAAGACTACGCCGGACGAAGAAACCCGCTGAATATGCGGGTTTTTTTGTTCTCACCGTCTAATTTCGTCCGAAGCCGTCGTTTATTTTTCTCGCCAAACCGGGGTATCGTTTCAGCTAAATACCCCGGTCGAAAAAAGTGATACCCCGGTTTACAGGAGGAAACGCAGTGGCGAAGCTGACGGAGCGCAAAATTTCGGAGTTCAAACGAGTCGGGAAGCAAAACGACGAGGGCGGGCTGTATCTTTTGCACAAGGCGAACGGCTCGAAGCTGTGGCGACTTCGGTATTGGTTCGACAAGAAAGAGAAGCTGCAAACGCTGGGGCCATACCCTGATATCTCAAAAGAGAGAGCGCGGCAGCTTCGTGATGAGTCGAAGCGGCTACTTGCTTCCGGCGTCGATCCTATGGCGAAGCGCAAGGCCGAAAAGGAAGCCGAGACAGAAAGCGCGGCCAACAGCTTCGAGGCCGTCACTCGTGAATGGTTCGCCAAGTTCGGACCCACCCTGTCCGGAAGTCACGCTGTCAGGATC
>JAGOCE010000202.1 GCA_017998915.1 Candidatus Ozemibacteraceae bacterium | reverse complement strand
GTCCTGAAGGAGATCGGGCAGATTCTCCGACGAACAATACGAGAAGATATACATATTGAAATAGAGATCCAGCCACGCGTCGGGATCGTCAAGGCCGATGTCGGGCAAATCGAGCAGATCCTGATGAATCTCGCCCTGAACGCCCAGGATGCCATGCCGAAGGGTGGCACACTTCGTATCAGCCTCTCCGAAACGATGTTCCGGCCAACCGGTTCCGACGAGAACGGCGATATCCCCGAAAAGCCCCATGCCATGCTGACGATCAACGACACCGGATGCGGCATGTCCCCGGATGTCATCCAGCACCTGTTCGAGCCGTTCTTCACGACGAAGGAGAAGGGCAAGGGCACGGGCCTCGGCCTTTCCATGGTGTATGGAATCGTGAAACAACACGAAGGTCATATCATGGCCGACTCGTCGTCGGGGGTCGGAACGACGTTCCTGATCTACCTGCCCATCATCGCCGATGTCGCAGAGCACGTTGGCGAGGTTCGCGAACCCGCAGCGACGTCACCCGGCGGAACCGAAACGATCATGGTCGTCGAGGACGACGAGATGGTGCGCAACATGATCCGGCAGATTCTCACGCATCACGGATACAAGGTCATCACCGCCGGCAGCGGCCCGGACTGCCTCGAAATGATGGAGAGGAACGCGCCGACGTTCGACCTGCTCCTGACCGACGTCATCATGCCCGGCATGAACGGGAAGGAACTGTATGAAAAACTCTGTGAGCGAATCTCTCCGCTCAAGGTCATGTTCATTTCCGGATACGACCCGAACGTCATCGCCAGGCACGGCGTTCTCGATGAGCATCTGCACTTCCTGCAGAAGCCCTTCACGCCGGACCATCTCTGCGCCAAGATTCGCCAGGCAATCGGCTCTTGAGATCAGCCGAGAAACGTCACCAGCGGTTCTTCGCCCACGGACCATGATCCCGGGAATATCGTGTCGACCACTTGCATCACCGGATCGCCCGGAGGGCAGAAGAGGCGCAGACGACGGCCAAGCCAGGGGTGGTCGAAGCATATTGCCAGTGCCATCAGTAGCATGCGGTCGCACCCGAATTTTTCCCTGAAAACCAGGTTGTGATGCCTGTCGCCCTGCGACGTATCGCCAATGATCGGGTGCGCCGCCCCGGAAAAATGCCGCCTGATCTGCTGACGACGCCCGGTTTCCGGATACACCTCTACGAGCGAATACCGGCTCGTCCGATGGGGTCCCACCGGAATCGGCAGTTCGACGGCGGCAAGCGTGCGGTACTGCGTCACGGCATCCTGCAGCGGTTCTCCGGGCCACTGGCGCATCTGCCGGTCGATGACCCCTTCGGGCGGACGGAACCAGCCCCGGACCACGGCAAGGTATGTTTTCTCCACGTTGCGCGCCTCGAACTGGGCCGACAGCTTCCCGGCCGCCTCCGAGCTGAGAGCCATCACGAGCACCCCGGACGTCGCCCGGTCGAGCCGGTGCACCGGGTAGACCCGCCGCCCGAGCTGCGCGCAGATGATCGGCAGCAGCGTCTCCGCCGTCGCCTCGGCGATCCGGGTCGGATGCACCAGCAGGCCGACCGGCTTGTGGATCGCCACATACCATTCATCTAAATATAATATCTGAAGTTTGTCGTCGTTGTCGGTCGCCATATCCTTGCATGCCGCCCTTGAAAACATCGCGAGGCCCCATGCTTACAGCTCATGCGCCCCGGGAGGGTGACAAAGTGTCTCACGAACGGTGTAAAATGACAATACGAATCCTTGGTGCTGAAAAAAACCCATGATCCTTTCCACAAGAGTGAAGCAATCCCTCGCCGGCGCGGCTCATCGCCTGTTCTCCTCTGACTCGCCGCGCAACATGCTCTTTCTTCTGATGACGGGGTTGTATTTCCTGAACGCGTTCATGCTCGATGACGCCTACATCACGTTCAGAGTCGCCGATAATGCCCTTCATGGCCACGGCCTCACATGGAATCCAGGCGAGCGTGTACAGGCATACACCAACCCTCTCTGGCTTTTCATCACCATCCCCCTGGCCGGATGCACGGGCGAGTATTTTTTCACCATGGTTTTCGCCCAGTTCGTCTGCGTTCTGCTCACCTTCGCTCTCGCCGAACGTTGCCTCTTCTCGGCCGAAAAGACGGAAAAGGAAGCCTGGCTTCTTCCCTCTTTGTACATGGCCTTCATGGCGGCAAAAGCGGTGTTCGATTACAGTTCCTCCGGCCTGGAGAATCCCCTTACACATTTGCTTGCGCTGGCGTTCCTGATCCAGGCATGGAATCTGGAAAGGGCTGACGAACCTGAGACGCGGCATATCCTGCGACGTCTGATCTTCATCACGGCCGTCAGCGCCGTGAACAGGCTCGATACGCTGTTCTGTTTTTCCATCCCGCTGGTCTATCTGCAGTTGAGTCACCTTCGCAACAGCCGGTTCACCACACGGCGGCTCGCAGGATTGGTGTTGGCCGCGTCACCGCTGCTCGTCTGGGAATTATTTTCTTTGCTTTATTATGGTTTTTTTCTTCCCAACACCGCCTATGCAAAACTGCTCACGCTGGATCTTTCCTTGGGAGACAAACTGGCACACGGATGGATCTACCTTTCGAACAGCCTTCAGAGCGACCCGTTCAGCGCTCTCATTTTCACGGGCACCCTCCTGGTCGTATTCACCCGCCGCGAAAGTGTCTCGAAAGCGATCATGGGAGGAGCGATCGGATACGTTCTGTTCGCTTTGACGGGCGGCTCCGTCGCCACGCACATGAGCGGAAGGCTGTTTTCTTTGCCCATCTTCATGTCCATCTTCGTCTTTTTTCGGGAGATCGGGGAGCGCAAGCTTCTCAGAATCGTCTTCACCATCGCTCTTCTGACCGTCGTTCTCATGCCGAACTCCTGCCTATGGGGCAACTCTGTGCTGTATCGCCCCGTCGCAAACGGGCGTCAGGTCTTCGATATGAAAGAAGGCGGTTCGAGTTTTGTGAAGCAGCTCGTGAATCTCTCCTCCCATCCGGACAATGTGTGGTATGAAGAAGGCCGCGAGTTCAGCCACCATCCGGCGAAGGTGCATATCGGCGGAGGATTTGGGGGTCTGCCCATCGGCTTTTTCGGATTCTCCGCCGGCCCCCACAAGCATATCCTGGATGTCCTCGGGCTTGCAGACCCGCTCATGGCGCGCATTCCTCCGCCCGACCCCACAAAATGCACCAATGGACATTATCCGCGCCTGATTCCCCTCGGATATCCTGAAACCCTCCAGCGTGGGATAAATGTCATTCACAATCCATCCCTCCGGGAATATTATCGCCGCCTCAGCATTGTCACCCGCGGACCGCTCCTTTCCCGGGAACGATTTGCTGCGATTCTCGATTTGAACAGGTTTTCCCTGCATCCCCTCCTTGCCGATTATCTGCGCGAGGAAATCGAGCCGAGATTGCGGGAAAACCATGTGTTCAAGATGGAGTCACGGCGTTTGGGGCCGTTTCCGTCGGATTGACATCCCGCGCGAGACTTTTCTGGTGATACATCGCATGAGGCACTGGTATACTCGGGCATCACGGAAAACGGGGCAAAGATGAACATTCTCTCTCTCGAATCGGTCAGCAAGCGGTATGGGTCGGGCACGCTTCTCGATGGGGTCTGCTTCGGCCTGGCGAACGACGAGAAGATGGGGATCATCGGCCGCAACGGCTGCGGCAAGACCACGCTGCTGCGTATCGTCGCAGGCGTCGAGACGGCCGATACGGGCCGGGTGACGCTTGCGAACGAGATCCGGCTCGCCTACGTGCCGCAAAATCCGGAGTTCAAGGCCAGCCAGACGGTTCTCGACGCCCTGTTCGACCAGTGCGATCCGAAGCTCCGCTGCCTGCGCGATTACGAGGCCGCCTGCGCGGCCCTCGAGGCTGCCGGCGGCTCGAACGAGAAGCTGCTGGAGCGCATCTCTGATCTGTCGCATCAGCTCGACGCGACCGGCGGCTGGGCCCTCGAGGCAAACGCGAAAGCCGTCCTGGGCCGTCTCGGCATCACCGATACGACAGCCGACACCGCGAGTCTTTCCGGCGGTCTCCGGAGACGCGTCGCCCTCGCACGCGGCCTGATCCTGCGCCCCGACCTGCTGATTCTCGACGAGCCGACCAACCATCTCGACGCCGACACCATCGAGTGGCTGGAAGCCTATCTCGCCGCCTACAAGGGAGCCCTGCTGCTCGTCACGCACGACCGCTACTTCCTCGACCGCGTCACGAACCGCATGCTCGAGATCGAGGGCGGCCGGGTCCAGCGATTCGAGGGCAACTACTCGTATTATCTCGAGAAAAAGGCCGAACAAGAGATCCAGCGGGATGCGGAAGCGCGCAAGCGCGAGAACCTGATCCGGCGCGAGCTCGCTTGGCTCCGGCAGGGAGCCAAGGCCCGTTCCACGAAGCAGAAAGCTCACGTGGAACGGGCGGAAGCGGTCGTGTCGGCACCGAAAGCGAAGCAGGAACGACAGATCGAACTGTCGTCCGTCTCTTCCCGGCTTGGAAACAAGATCCTCGAACTCGCGAACGTCTCGAAATCGTACGGTGCGAAGAAAGTCCTGGACGATTTTTCCTACCGGCTGAAAGCGGGAGATCGCATCGGCATCATTGGTCCGAACGGTTCGGGCAAGACGACGCTACTTCATATAATTGCTAATATACTAAAACCCGATGCCGGGCGCATCGACGTCGGGGAAACCGCCGTCATCGGGTGTTTCGAGCAGGAGCCCGACCTGTTCGCCGGCACTGGCAGGGCCCCGACGGAGGAACTGCGGGTGATCGACTTCGTGAAGGCGATCGCCGACCAGGTTCCGACGTCGGACGGCGGCATGGTCTCGGCGAGCCAGATGCTCGAGCGGTTCCTGTTCACGCCCCAGATGCAGTATAGCCCCGTGAACCGCCTCTCGGGCGGCGAGCGGCGGCGGCTCTCGCTCCTCAAGCTCCTGATGGGCGCGCCGAACGTATTGCTGCTCGACGAACCGACGAACGACTTCGACATCGCGACGCTCGTAGCCCTCGAAGCGTATCTCGAATCGTTCAGGGGCTGCCTGATCGTGGCCTCGCACGACCGCGCATTTCTCGACAGCACGATCGACCAGCTCTTCAAGATCGAGCCGGGAGGCACGCTCACGGGGTATCCGGGCAATTATTCGTATTACCTCGAACACGCAAAGGCACCCGACATCGCACTTCCACAACCGGCCAATGCCCCTGTGACATCGGCACGGGCAGCGCCGACACCGGCGAATGAAACAAAGCCGGGAAAACTGTCGTTCAAGGAACGCCGGGAACTCGAAGAGCTTCAGACACGCATTTGTTCGATGGAAGAGCGGAAGTCTGCGATCGAGGCACAACTTGCAGATCCTGCGGGTGGCTTCGAGATCATCAAGGCATTGTCAGACGAACTCAGCACGCTCACCGCCGCGCTCGATGTCGACATGAACCGCTGGGCCGAACTGGCCGAACGCGAATGACTCCGGCGGCGATGTATGGTATACTGTACAGGTCGGACGTGCGCCGTTGAGGTGTAGACTGACACCGTTCACGGATCACACCAAATTTATAGTCACACCTATTGTGAACGGTTTGCGTGCCGTCATGAATCTGCGTTCAACTCATCCCAATACGTTCCTGCGTGATGACGACCCCGGATTGATCGGCTGTTCCGAAAAAGGAAGGTATTCAGCATGAGTTCCACCGAAGAAACCCCCGTCCGCTTTGCCGACCTCGGTCTCCATGCGCAGGTCCTGCGCGCGCTCGACGACGTCGGGTATGAGACGCCCACGCCGATCCAGGCGCGGATGATCCCGATCATTCTCTCCGGGAAAGACGTGCTCGGCCAGGCGCAGACAGGCACCGGCAAGACGGCGGCGTTCGCGCTTCCCCTGCTCTCGAAGATCGATCTTTCGAAGATCGACCCGCAGGTGCTCGTGCTTGCGCCGACCCGCGAGCTGGCCGTGCAGGTAGCGGAGGCGTTCAAGAAATACGGCGCGCATCTTCCCGGCCTGCAGATCCTGCCGATCTACGGGGGCCAGGATTACGCCCCGCAGTTCCGGCAGCTCGCGCGCGGCGCCCACGTCGTCATCGGGACGCCCGGCCGCGTGATAGATCACATCGAGCGCGGCAGCCTGATTCTCAAGTCGCTCACCTGCCTCGTGCTCGATGAAGCCGACGAGATGCTGAAGATGGGCTTCAAGGAGGACGTCGAGCGCGTTTTGCAGGAAACGCCTGGGAAGCGCCAGATCGCGCTGTTCTCGGCGACCCTTCCCGGCACGATCAGGACGATCGCGAAGACGTACATGAACGAGCCCGAGGAAGTCATCATCAAGAGCAAGACTACGACCGTCGAGGCGACCCGCCAGCGATACTGGCTCGTCAGCCGGTATCACAAGCTCGACGCGCTTTCACGCATCATCGAGATGGAGCCTTTCGATGCGATGCTGATCTTCGTACGCACCAAGATCGAGACGATCGAGCTTACCGAACAGCTCGCAGCGCGCGGCTTCACCGCGGTGCCGCTGAACGGCGACATCCCGCAGAACCAGCGCGAGCGCACGATCGAGCAGCTACGGTCCGGCAAGCTGAACATCCTCATCGCCACCGATGTCGCGGCCCGCGGCCTCGACGTCGACCGCATCAGCCACGTCATCAATTATGATCTGCCGTATGATACCGAGTCGTATATTCATCGCATCGGCAGAACCGGCCGGGCCGGCCGAAGCGGCGAGGCAATCCTGTTCGTCGCGCCGCGCGAGCGGCACTTGCTGAGAGTCATCGAGACGGCGACCCGCCAGAAGATAGAGCTTCTGGAACTCCCGACCATCGCGGCCATCAACGAGAAGCGCATCTCGGGCTTCAAGACACGCATCGCCGGCGTTCTCAACGGCGAGGAGTGGAAGGCCTATCTCTCGATCGTGACCGAGTTTTCGAAGGAAGCCGGCGTTCCGCCGCTGGAGGTTGCCGCGGCACTCGCCCTCATGAGCCAGCAGGGCCGCTCCTTCCTGCTGACCGAGAAAGCCGAGGAGGAATCGGCGAACAGGGCGTTCGAGCAGGTCGCGAAACAGAAAGAGGAACGCCGCAAGCGGCTTTCCGAATCGAAGGAATACAGGGACGTCAGGGCGGCATCCGCCGAGATGCTGGGCAGGGAAGAACGCCCCAGGCGCGAGCGGCCGCCTGCCGCCGAGCGCAAACCCCGCGTTCACCGGGACAACGACGAAGTCGAACCCGGGATGACCCGGTATCGCATCGAGGTCGGCCGCCGCCACATGGTCAAGCCCGGCCAGATCGTCGGAGCCATCGCCGGCGAAAGCGGCATCGACAGCAGCCATATTGGGCGCATTGTCCTTCATGACGAGTTCAGCA
>JAGOCE010000201.1 GCA_017998915.1 Candidatus Ozemibacteraceae bacterium | reverse complement strand
GGACCGGGTTGTGTGAGCATGAACAGAATCGCAACGAGGGTCGCGGCGAGTTTTACACCGACAGATATTGAATAAGAAGCCATCGCGGGCGGGAGCGCCGGTCAGTCACCGGTGACGGGCGCTCGTTCGCGGCGGGCGGCAAGACGTGCGGCTGCGAGTATGAGCAGAGCGGTGACGATTGCGCCGAACACCCCGGCAAACATGGTTCCCCACGCCGAACCGAGGGCCGGAATCGCGTAATCGGGGCAGAAACCGGCGACGAGCGGCTCGGCGGCGCGTTCCTCGAATCCAAGGCTTTTCGCGACGGCTTCGAGGCCGTCCGGCCACGAGCAGGCCCAGGGCGAGGCGAACAACGCCAGCCCGGCAGCAGCCACGAACACGACCGGCAGCATGGGCAACACGGATGCCCGGCTCACCCCGGAGATGCTTTCCAGTTCTGCCGCCAGAGAGCCGCGCCGCCTGACGGATCGCACGATCAGTGCCGTGACGACCCCCTCGCCGAGTCCGATCAATGCGTGAATGCCAGCCATGGCCGGCACGACGAGTCTCCACGGCGCCATGCCGGAGAGAGCCAACTGGCCGGCGCAGGAGAGCGCGGCAAGCATCGTTCCCGCCCAACCGGCGATTCCGGCTGCGACAGCCGATGCATTCGCATTCTCCCTCACGCTGCCGATGCGCTGCAGAAGTGCCCAGACGAAATATCCTCCGAGCGGGGCGAGGAGGGCCATGTTGAACAGATTGGCTCCCAGCGCCGTGATGCCGCCATCGGCGAACATCAGGCACTGGACCGTAACAACAGCCGTCATGACCGTGACGGCGGCCGCCGGGCCGAGAAGAATCGCCATCAGCACACCGCCAATCAGGTGGCCACTCGTGCCACCTGCAACAGGAAAGTTGATCATCTGGGCTGCGAAGACGAACGCCGCCCCCAGGCCAAGCAGGGAAACGCGTCGAACGCCCTGTTCAGCGCCGCGCACCGCATCGGTGATTCGGCCTGCATACAAGCCAAACGCCGCGAGCCCACCCGCAGCGACGGCCGTTTTCAGATCGAGAAACCCGTCAGGTATGTGCATGATGCCGTGAGTATATCCTACCCATTGCAACATTTGCAAGAAGCTCATGAACAGGGGATACAATACCCATCCTCCCCTGATAAATGACGCATTCCTTCTTTGCAGCCCGCATCAGAAGAGGCGGTTTCGGCATCGGCGTATGACCCCGGTGCCTGGCGGCGTCAGACGAAGCGGGCCAGGATGCTCCGGATGCTTGTCACGATGCCGTCGACGATGACGTAGACGACGGGGATATAGGTGAGAGTCAGCACCGTCGAAACGAGAAAGCCACCGATCACGGTGATCGCCAGAGGCTGGTAGAAGTCGGCGCCGGCACCGATGCCGAACGAGAGGGGCAGCATGCCCAGGATCGTCGTCAGCATCGTCATGAGGATCGGCCGGGTCCGCACGATGCCCGACTCCAGCGCGGCCTGTTCCCGGCTGATGCCACTCGTCTTGCGACGCTCGATGATGTTGTCGATCAGGATGATACCGTTGTTCACGGCGATGCCCGCGAGCATGATGACGCCGATCATCGCGGTGATCGAGAAGGCGAAACCGTACAGGCGCAGGAACGCGATGACACCGATGATCGACAGCGGGATCGTGAACATGATGATGAAGGGATACGCGAGCGACTCGAACTGACTCGCCATGATCATGTAGACAAGCAGGACCGAGGCGAGCAGCGCGATCGTCAGGTTCCGGAACGCTTCGACGCGCTCTTCCTCGTCGCCGCCGAAGTTGATCTCGTATCCGACCGGCAGCCGGATATCCTTCAGCAGGGCTTGGATATCCTGGACAGCGGCCTGAAGGGGTCTGTTCTCGATATCGGCCTCGACCTTCACGAGGCGTTTGAGGTTCTTGCGCTCGATGCGCGTGTATCCACGACCTTCAAAGACATTCGCGACCTGCGCCAGGTTGATGTTCGTCGTCGCGTCGAGGTTCAATTCGAGGCGGCGGAACGCGTCGACCCGGTCCTTGACGCTGTCGGCGGCTTCGACCCGGATGTCGTATTCCTCGTTGTCTTCCTTGTACTGGCCCGCGATCGTTCCGTAGACATAGGAACGAACCATCCCGGCAACCGTTCCCAAGTCCATCTTCAGGTCGCCCAGGCGCGTGCGGTCGAACTCGACCTTGATCTCAGGTCGGCCGGCCTTCACGCCGCTGTCGATTTCCTTGAGGCCCGGAACGGATTTGATCTTCTCGGCGATCTGAAGGCAGATCGGCTCGATCACGGCGAAGTCGTCGCCACTCACTTCTATCTGAACCGGCTTTCCGCCCTCGGGACCTCCCATTTTGGGCTCGTTGTAAGCGACCGTGCGATACCCAGGAATGGCGGCGATGGCAGGCCGAAGCTCGCGGACGACGTCATTGGTCGTTTTCGTCCGATCCTCCTTGGGGCGCAACACAACCGTGATATCGCCTTCACCGAGTTTGAGATTCGTGATGATCTTCTCGATCTCGGGAACCGGCCTGAGCTTGTCTTCCATAGCTTTCGCTATAGCATCGACCTTTTCGACGGACGTTCCCTCGGGGGCTTCGAAATGCAGCACGAACGTGCCCCGGTCCATTTTCGGAAAGAACTCGAGCGCGGGCATGAACGAGAACGACTTCCAGAACACGCCAATCATCAGGAAGAAATAGGCCCAGCGCCGCCACGATTTCGCGAGGAGCCACCCGAGCACGGCGGAATACGCCCGTTTGATCGCGTTCATCAGCGGCTCGCGCGGCGTTTTCCCGATCTTGAGGCCATAGGCGCACATGAGCGGCACGACCGTGACGGCGACGACAAGCGACGCGAGAAGAGAGAAGACGATCGTGGCAGACATATTGAAGAATATCTCACCGACGACCCCTGGCACGAAGGCGATCGGCAGGAACACGACGACGGTCGTGAGGGTGGAGCCCAAGATGGCGACGTACATCTCGTTCGCGCCTTCGATCGAAGTCTCTCGACGATCCTTCTCGCCTCGTTCTACGAGCAGGCGGTAGATGTTCTCGAGGACGACGACGGAGTTGTCGACGATCATGCCGATGCCGAGGGCAAGTCCGCCCAGGGTCATCAGGTTCAGCGTCATGCCCTTCTTGAGGAACATCATCGCGAACGTGCTGACGACGGCCAGCGGGATGCCGATGCCGATGATGAACGTCGAGCGCACATTCTTGAGGAACACGAACAGCACGATGACCGCCAGGATGGCGCCCATGGTCGCGTTGTCCTTGACCATCTGGATCGAGTCGCGAATGAACTCGGAACTGTCGTTGCCGATGGTCAGGGTGATTTTCTTCTTGTAGGCCTCTTCAAGCCTCGGAAGCACCTTCTTGACGGCATCTGAAATCTCGACGGGATTGGCGCCGGCCTCTTTCTTGAGGGAAAGGGTGACCGCCGGCTTACCATTGAGGCGTGATACCGACTCGATTTCCTTGTATCCGTCTTCGATGCGGGCCAGTTCGGACAGGTAGACCGGCCTGCCGTCGATATTTCGCACGACGATGCCGCCCAGGTCCTTTGGCGTGCGCACCTCGCCTTCGGAGCGGACGAGGTATTTGAAATTGCCCTCGGTGATGTTGCCGACCGAGGTGTTCTGATTGTCGTTCGAGACGGCGCCGATCACGTCGTTGATCGTGAGTTTGAACGCCTTCAGGCGGTCGGGATCGACCTTGACGCGAATCTCGCGTTCGAGGCCGCCGAGCACCTCGACGTTCGCAACGCCGCCGATGCGCTCGAACGCGGGCTTGATCTCCTTGTCCGCTATCCGACGCAGCGTCTTCAGATCGAGCTCGCCGCCCATCGACACGTTCAGCACAGGCTGGGCGTTGATATCGAGCTTCGCGACGGTCACCTGCTCGATGTCGCGCGGCAGCTTGCGTTTCGCGATATCGACCTTCTCGCGCAGATCGACGGCTGCCAGGTCGATGCCGGTTCCCCAGTTGAACTCGATCATGATCCAGGAGTAGCCCTCGAACGAGTAGGAGGTGACACGCTTGATATTCTCGACCGTGTTCACTTCCTCTTCGATCTTGCGGGTGACGATGTTTTCCATCTGCGCCGGATCGACGCCCGGATATGGCGTCTGGATGAAGGCGAGCGGGAAGTCGATGTTCGGGAACAGATCGACGCTGAGGCCGTAGAGCGCCCCCAAGCCGAGAAGCATGGCGCAGACCATGACCATGCTGACCGTGATCGGGCGCTCAACCGAGATTCGCGGCAGATCCATGACGGGCCCCCGTTTCTGTCAGCGGCCAGCCGTCGGCGCCGGGCCAACGACGGGTTCTGCGGCTTCGGGGCCGGCTGATATCTTGATTTCAGCTCCATCGGACAGGTTGTCGGCACCGACCGTCACGATCGTATCGCCCGACCGGATCTCGCGGACGGCGCATCGTTCCTTGTCACGGGCGAGCACGGTCACGGGAACCCTGCGGGCCCTGTTCCCCTCGATGGTATAGACGACCGGGGCATCCGTAGGCCCGCTCAAGGCCGTGATCGGAATCAGCGGCACTTCCGGGAATTCCTTCAGCACGATGTTTCCGGTGATAAACATATTCGGCTTCAGCTTCAAATCAGCATTGTCAACGAGGATGCGGACGAGAAACGAGCGCGACTCGTCGCCGTAGAGATCGACGAACGCGACCGTGCCGGCATGGCTCGAGTTCACGGCCGCCTTCTGCCCGATCGCGATTTTGTTGATCTGGTTCTCGGGAATGCGGGCATCGATATAGACCCGGCCGATGTCCACGACCTTGCCCAGGACCATGCCCGGCGTGACGCTCTGGTTGAGAAACACGTTGCGGCTCGTGAAGAAGCCGCCGATAGGGGCCCGAATCGTCGCCCGCTCGAGGTTGAGCCGGTCGAGATCGAGCGCCGACTTTTGGCTCTGGACCGCGATCTCCGCCTTCGACGCCTCGGCCTCGGCCTCGTCGAACGCCTTTTCATTGAGCACCTTTTTTTTCATCAGGATGGATCGGCGATCGAAGTCTTTCTTCTTTTCCTTCAGTTCGGCTTCGGCCCGCTTCAGGCCGGCCTCGGACATGCGGACAGCGAGGGAAAGACGCTCGGCATCGAGCAGGATGACCGGGACGCCTGCCTTGACTGCCTGGCCGTTCTCGGCAAGGATCTTCGCGACCCGCCCCGTGACGTCCGGGGTCACCCACGACTCCTCGAATGGTTTCACCTGGCCGGAGAACGTGATGCTTTCGGTAATGGAGCCGGTATTCACCAGGCTGGTCGCGACCGTCACCGGCATCTGCGCATGCGCCGGAAGGAGTCCCAGAAATAGTATAGATATAATTATATATTTAGTATTCATCGTTTACTCCATACGCGAAGTGCCGTCGTGCCGTTCAAGCAACGAGACAAGGTCGTTCAGGCCGCGAATCACGCCAGGAAAACCTTCATCGAAGCGGATTCCCGTCCAGGCGCGTTCGAGGGCGCTCCGGAATGCCTCCCCTCTTCGTCCCGTGTCGGGCGTCGGAAGAGCGGAAGCGGCATCGTCAAGGTCGATTCCCTCAGGAAGTTCGAGAATCCGGCCGGCCCAAGCCCCCCGGTCGAGCCCCTTCTGGAGGTCGAGCTCATGCGAAAGCTCGTACAGCGCCGCGAGCCTGACCCGCTCGTCCCGATGGATTCGGACCGAGTTTTGGGCGGCTTCGCTCATGGTGATCTGCGCATCGATCAGTTCAACGATCGTGGCGTCACCGAGCTGATACCGGGTCATGACCATCCGCATGTTCTCCCGGCTCTGTTCGAGGGCTTTCATGGCAAAATCGAGTTTCGGGGCCATCTCGCCGTATTCGGTCATCGCCTGCAGCAAAGCGGTCTGCTTTGCTCCTGTGATGTCGGCAAGGGCGAGATCAGCACGGTCGACGGCCTTCGCCGCACGTCTCGACTCGTTCTTCAGGTCTCCGCTGTCGAACACGGGGAAATCGACCGCCACCTGTACCGAGTATTCGCGGGCGATGTTGACCGTTCCGACGCTGGAGTTCGTGAAATTGTATGCTCCGCCGACGGATATCGTTGGCTTCTCAGCGAGGCCGGCAGCCGATCTGAGGCGACGATACAGGTCGGCATCGCGCCGCGCCAGCTCGAGATCGGGGTCTGAGGTCATCATCGCCTGTTCGAACAGCGACAGCGATGGGCTCGCGAGCGGGAAGACGATACTGGGCGGCAGGTCGACCGTGAGCGAGCCGGGAGGACAGTCCAGCAGATAGGCCAGTTCGAGCCTATATCGCTCCTGCTGCGCCTTCCGGCTGGTCAGCGACGAGCCGATGTTCGCCCGCTGGGTTTCGATACGCAGAATGTCGTTCGGAAGGGCGAGACCGACCTCCTGGTTGATACGCGCGACCTCGAGCAGCTTGCCGAGCAGGAAAAGGTTTATCTCGTCGACCTGCGCAAGTTGTTGCTCCTCGAGCAGATCGAAGAATAGCGTCACGATCCTGCCGCGGAGCATGGATGCGGCCCGTTCGACATCGATGCGCCGAAGCCGGGTCCGCAGTTCGGCGATCTCCTTCTGGATGGCAGGCATTTTTCCGAGGCCGGGGTATGCCTGGGCCGCCTGGAGCGACATCAGGTTCGCGTGATACTGGGCTCCGAAAAACGCGCTGGGGGTCGAGTCGACGTATACCTGCCTCTGATGCGTGATCCGCCCGGTGAAATTCGGAACCAGGAGATTGTCGGCGTGTTTCTCATCGAACGCCTGCTCTTCAGCCGCCAGGCGGGAAATGCGAAGGCCGAGGTTCCGGCGCGAAGCATCTCCGAGGAGCCCCGCAAGGTCGAGCGCTCTGAGCGTCTGCCCGGCCGCAAGGAGGATGAATAGGCAAACAACATCCCGGAACATTCGTTTCATATATTTTTGTCGATACATCACCCGTTTTCTCCTCACACCTGACGTCGCGAACGTCCTGGAACATTCCGGAGGCGACAAGATACGTAACCACCGGTGAATTGTCAATCAAACCCCTGAATCACGCAACTCGTTTCGTCCATTTTTCGCCGGCTTCAGACGGGAAACTCCCGACCATTCGGCCGGGAGTTCCATATTTTAAATACTATTTGAACTCGAGAGAACCATCGTCAGAAGTATTTTGAATCGTTTTTCAACCCAAGGCAAATCAGGCTGACTCGAAGGCACAAGTATCGTTTCCCTTGCTTTCATCGCATGCGGGTTTCGGTCGATCCTCTGACCGCTGGCATCCCAAGAGCGGGAAATCGTCAGCCTGCTTGATTCATCGAGCCCCTTGCTCCCAATCTCGTCTCGAATGCACTGGGATAATCAAAAATAGGAGAAAAAAATCGGCCAAAAGCGGAGAGAGTCGAATTTCA
>JAGOCE010000200.1 GCA_017998915.1 Candidatus Ozemibacteraceae bacterium | reverse complement strand
AGATGCGGGCACCCGACATGACGCATTTCGCCTCGGCTGCGTCGATGAACGAGCGGTACATGTTCACATTTCTATACAATACGTTATATTGTGGGTCCTGGTGAGCGCCGTTGATGCCTTCCTCGGCGAACAGCACGGCGACCTCGGGACCAGCGACACCCGAGACATACGAGTGAAAATTGATCGGCCGGCCGACCTCGTCCTCGATCATGTCGCAGGCCTTGCGTGAGGCGCGAATCTGCTTGCGCGTGATCGGCACGCCGCCGACGCCTTCCGGCGTCCCTTCGAGCAGGCCGTCGATGTGACTCTGGCCGGTGGTGCGAATGACCATGATATGGTCGGCGCCGTGCCAGGCGGCCATGCGCATGCGGCGCAAATCGTCTTCAAAACGGCCCGATGCGATCTCGGTCGTGATGACCGGCTTCGGCTGGGGGTCGATGTGGTCGAAATACTTGGCCGCCGGCAGAGGAACCGAGTTTTTCAGCGGCTTCGTCATGTCCTTGTAATGGAACTTGTGAACCTTGTATCCGCCGGGAACCTCCTCGCGCCAAGTCCAGCCCTTGCGGCGCGGGTGATAGTGTTCGAGGTCGTTCAGGATGTTCTCGATGTCGAGCTTCACTTTGGGGTCGAGTTTGTCCGTCGTCATCGTCACTTCCCTCCAAACAGCCCGTTGAGAACCGAGGCGTCTTCGATGATCTTCTTCGCCGCGCCGCGCACGTCGGTTTTGCATGTTTCCGCGACTTTCAGCACCACATGCCCTGCCCCGTGGCCAAGCAGGCCGGCCTCGTTGACGCGCGTCACGACGCTTTTCGTCGAGATGCTGTCGATGCCCATGCGCAGCAGAACCGCGCGCTCGATCGAGGGCGAGGTGTGCGTCTTCGCGAGCTCGATCATCGGCTCGACGGCCTTGCCACATAATTCCCAGAATCGGGCCTTCAGCTGCTCGTCGCTCATCTTGTGCAGCTCGGCCCTCCGCTTTTCAAATCGGGCGATTCTGTCGTTGTCCGTCATTCCTCGTTTCCTTTCTCTTTTCTTGTAGTGCCGGGAGATGCGGCGAGAGACGCCTTTCGACGCCTCTCGCCGTTCTTCACATGGAACGGGCCGTCATGCCTTCAGCTGCGGCAGCACGCTTTCGAGCCACGCCGAATCCTTCTTCACATCCGCCGCGAGGAACGCCTTGTCCTCCGTCGACCATGTCTCGGCCGGAAGGATCTTCGCGGCGTTCTTCAGATACGAGACACGAAGCTTGTCGAGCGGCTGATCGTGGCCGGCGATCTGGTCGAGGCGTTCGGGAATCACGATGTTCTTTCCCGGAACGTTCTCGCGGGGGTCGCCGCGCCGCACATCGATGCCCATCGAGCGCGCGAACGCAAGTTGGGAATTGTGGTGTTTGCCGGCGCCCGTATACTCGGTTTCCTGCACGACGACGATCTGGTCGCGGTCCATCTCGCGGGCGATCGCGACGGCGGCGGTCAGGCTGGTGTTGCCGGCCGGCCCCCGCTCGATGCCCTCGAGCTTCGCGAGCAGTTCGGTGATGTAGAACACCTCGCCCTGCATGACGAGGCGGTATTCATCCATGTACCGCATGCTCCGCGCCGCGTTACGCGGGACGTCGGTGCGATCGGGCCAGGTGGCGAACGGCACGCCGAACCCGGTATGGCCCGTCGTGAACGACTTGCGGTTGAAATCACGGTCGGAGGCCATGTGCAGGCCGCTCAAATCGACCGAGCAGGCGATGACCCGGGTTTTCGCGGCGCCCGCCGTCAGCAGACCGCGCGCCGTTCCCGTCAGATTGCCGCCGCCCGCGTGGGTGACGATCACCGCATCGGGGTCGCGGCTGTACCGCGCGCGCACCTGGGCCGAGATCTCGGTCCCAAGCGTTTCGATGCCGCGAATGGCGAAGGGTGTGTACAGCGAGGCATTGAAGAAGCCGGTCTCCTCGAGCGTCGTCAACATGACGTAGAACAGCTCGGGGCCAACCGTCAGCTTGTGCACCTCGGCGCCGAACGCCTCGCACTTGCGTCCCTTCTCAACGATTTCGGGCTGGCCGACGCCGCGCGAGTCATATACTTCCTGCAATACGATACACTTGAGCCCGCGTTGGGCCGCCTGGGAAGCGACCGCGGCGCCGTAGTTGCCCGACGTGGCCGTCGCGACACCGGCGTAGCCACGGCGTTTCGCTTCGTAGCAGGAGATCGCGGCGCGACGCGCCTTGAAGCTTCCCGACGCGTTCGCCGCCTCGTCTTTCAGGAGGATCGTCGCGCCCTTGCCGGGTGCGCTGATCTTCCTGACCGCCTCGGTCAGGTTGCGCAGCTCGAACAGCGGCGTGTCGCCGACCTTCGTTTCGCGCTGGATGCGGACGAGATCCTCCAGCGTGAAGCCGGTGTCGCGCATCATCTTCTCGTAGTCGAAGCGGACGGGCGACTGCTCGTAGGCCGAGAAGTCGATGCCGAGCGAAGCCTTCATGATCTCGTTCTTGCGCGCCATCACGGCGGCATAACTCATGTCGCGGCTCATGCCTGGCCTCCCAGACCGATTCTGAGCAGTTCCGGCACGGTCTCGCCGAAACTGTGGCTGTAACTCGGGTTCACGGTGCGAAGCGTTCCCGTCAGGGTGCGGCCGATCAGCGTCCGGATCGTCGCTTCCGCGCCGACCTCGGCCGGCGCCGTCAGGAAGCCGGAAATCCGGCGCACATACGGCGTCGCGCGCGTATCGTCGGGAACACTCGGCGCCCGCTGGGCAGGGGTCAGGATGACCTGTTCGATCTCGACCCAGGTCTCTGCTGTAATCTTGCTCATGGTCTCGTCAGCAGGCAGCCGAAGCCACCCGTTGCCTCACAGATGACGTTCGAAAGCGCTCGGCCCCATCAGAGCCGACGGTGCGGGAAGGTCGATCATGCGCTTGAGGCCCGGAGAGGCGCGCTTCACGATCGGGATCATGTTGACGGCGATGCCGATCGTGCCGATGCCGCCGGGGATCTCGGGCTTGATCGCGAGATTGATGCCGGGCGTTCCGACGATCGTGATATAGTCACCGGTATCCACATTCTCGGCCTCGGGGCGAACCTGCTGGGGGTGAATCAGCCTGACGACCTCAGTCTTGCCTCGGTAGCCGATACCGATGTGGCGGCAGCCGGCGACCATACCGGCCTTGACCTTCACATACGGGGTTTCGCGGTCGGTCTTCGAAATGATCGGCTCGCGAATCTCCTCGAACCGGTCCACGCCTAGGCCGAGGGCGTGCGAAATCAGGGAAATGCTTTCGCGGAAGCCGATGTGGCCGACGATCGTGCCCATGGCGAGTCCCTGTGCGAACTCCTCGGGCGTGGTTCCGACACCCTGGGTTTTCATGACGGTCGGGCCGAAACACGACAGGTCGTTGATGCGGCTGGCCTCGATCCGTTCGACGTTATGGCAGACGCCGCTGAGGCTGATGACGAGGCTGTCGAGCACATAACCAGGGTTGATACCGGTTCCGATGACCACGACGCCGAAGCGCTTCGCGAGCATGTCGAGCTCCTTGGCGAGCTCGGGCTCCTGCGCGTAGGGTTCGGCCATTTCTTCGGCGATGGTGATGCAGTGAATGCCGGCTTCGACGATGGCTTTCATTGCGTCGAAACACTTTCGTGTGAAGGAGTCGATGGCGAGCAGAACGACATCGACGCTCGCCTTTTTGAGAATGCCCTTCTCGGTCGGGGACACCTTGATTCCAAGCTGTCTTCCCAGGCCAAGCACATCTCCGAGGTCCTTGCCAGCGGCATCGGGGCGCTTGTCGATCGCTCCGACCACCTGCAGGCCATCTTTCTCGAGCATCAGCTTCACCATGCCGCTGCCCATGGCCCCCAGGCCCCACTGCACCACACGAATCGGCTTCATTGCTGCTGTATATCCTTTCCGGTTTGTGTTGATCTCCGGATACACCATCCGGATGTCCCGCGCATTATACCACGCCCGCCTTTCTCGGCAAGAATGGGTGATTCGTTCATACCTCATGTCTTCGGAGAGGAAGATGGTTTATAATACGGAGGCCGGGTCACTCACATCTTGGAGGCAGCGACGTGCCAGACGACAAGAATAAGCCGAATCTCTTCGAGCGCCTCTTCCGCAAGACGAAGGAAAACCTCGAGAAGCCGAAGACGCCCGATCGCCCCCCGGCACATCCAGCCGTGCCGCGCCCCCCCGCCCTGGCTGCCCGTCCTCCTGCTCCGCCGCAGGTGCAAACCGGCCAGGACAAGAAGATCAAGGTTCCCCTGACGGGGGGCAAACTCGATACGTACCGCCAGTGCCCGAAGAAGTTCCAGCTTACCTACCTGGAAAAGCACTCGACGGGAAAGGCGGTTTCGCCGCATCTTTCTTTCGACACCTCCCTGCACACCGCACTGAAGGTTTTTTTCAAGAACCGCCGGAAGGGCGAGCTTCCCCGGCTCGACGCTCTCATGGCGGCCCTCGACGGCGCCTGGGACAACCGCGGCTATGTGACTTCCGAAGAAGAGCAGGAATGGCGCCGCGATGCGGAAGCGGCGCTGCGATCGTTTTTCTCGAAAATCGAGACCGCGTTTCCGAACACGCACGACGTCGACATGTTCTTCAAAGTCGATCTGTTCGGCTCGGAATACTCGGGCAAGTTCGATCGCGTCGACATCCTGCCCGACGGCACCTACGCCATCGTCGATTACAAGACCGGCAAACCGCCGCTGGGCGGCCAGGCCGAACTTGAAGCGAACGTCACCCTGAACCTGCTGTTCCACGTCGCCGACATCATCTGGCCCGGAAAGGTCCAGACCATCACCCACCAGTTTTTACGCGACGGGTCGTCCCTGACCGTCCGGCGCAACACCGACCGCATGGCGCTCGCGAAGCGGGCCTACCTCGACGCCGGGGAAGGCATCTACCAAAGCCGGTTCGAGCCCGTCAGGTCCGCCGCCTGTCCCTGGTGCGAGCACCAGGAGATCTGCCCCGTCGGGCGGATTCCGGCGCTGACGGCGTCCAAGGTCCGAGCCTTCCTCGACTGCCCGCATAAGTATGCGTCGATCTATGTCACGCGCTCCGCCGCGAAAGCGGACGAGGCGCCCTCCGTCGACCTCGCGTTCGACCGCTCCCTGCACGATGCGCTGACCGCCCTGCACCGCGATTACCGGCCCGGCCACGAGACAGAGCCGGCCGCTTTCGCCCTGAACGCGTTCTACAAGGCAATCCCATCCGTTTTCGCGGAAGACGCCGTGCTGTCGATGAAGGAAGCCGGCCGCGAGATGCTGATCAACTACTGCACCCATGACTACGTGGCGAGTCACACCCGCATGATCAACGAGTTTCTCAGCGTCCTGACCGACCGGTACGAGTATCAGGCCACGATCGACCGCATCGACGGCGACGCCGCAGGAAACCTCGAACTGATCGACTACAAGACGGGAAAACGCGTGCTCGACGAATCCGACATGCGCCAGGATCCGATTATCGCCATCACCTGCGCGGCCGCCGCGAAAAAGTGGCCCGGCAAAGCCCGGAAGTTCTCCCTGTTGTATCTGCGAACCGGCAGGCGCGTCACGATCGACATCGACGAGGCCGTCGTCGCGAGGGGCAATTCCCTCATCGACGAGATCGCCGAACGCATCCGGAACCGCCAGTTCGAAGCCCTCGGCGGTCCCTCCTGCTCTTCGTGCCGCGCAAGCGGAACGTGCCATGGCGAGCGCATCTCGATCTCGATGGCGAAACTGCAGACGATGCGCGAGTGTCCGAAGCGGTTCAAGTTCAGATACATCGACAAGGCGCCGGTGCCCGAGCGAGAACGCCCCGCCCTCACCTTCAGCCAGTTGCTGCGCGAGACGCTCCGCGACTTCTGCCTCTCAGGAAAGCCTGCCACCCTCGCGAGTCTCGAAGCGATGTTCGATACCCGCCTCGCCTCGTCCGAGAACCTGTCGGCGGCGGCCCGGCTCCAACTCCGAGACCAGAGCCGCACCGCCCTCGCCGGTTTCCATGCTTCGTGCGGCGGAACGCCTCCCCGTTCGAAGCACATCGGTTTCCAGGCGCGCGCGAACATCGACGGGTTCCTTCTCACGGCCAACTTCGACCGCGTCGACATCCTGCCGAACGGCACGTATCATATCGTTGTCTATAAGACCGGCAAACGTGCCCCGACCGCCCACGAGACCGCGACCGACATCTCGGGCATCCTCGCCTGGGCCGTCGCCGACGGGAACTGGCCCGGCAAGGTCGTCCAGGTCACGCACCAGTATCTGATGACCGGAGACGCCGTCGCGTTCACCGCATCCGACCGGGATCTCGAAAAACTCAAGCTCGCGATCGGCGAGTTCCACGAGGCGGCCTCGTCCGAGTGCTTCGAGGGCAACCGCAACCCGCTCTGCCCCTCATGCGACTACATCGAGAGCTGCGAGGACGCGAAACGCCTGCTGCTGTCGCCGAGTAAGATCAACAGCTTCACCTCGTGCGGCCTGAAATATCGGCTGAACTATATCGACCGGGTGCCCCGCGAGCCCCGCCCCACCCCGCACCTCTCGTTCGACCGCACGGTGCATTACGCCCTGCGCGAGTATCATGAGACGAGCCTCGGCTCGAAGCCGTCCGCCAGCCCGTTCCGCGGGCTGATCGCAAAATACTGGACCGGCGAAGGGTTCACGGACTGGGACGAGGAGCAGATGTTCCGAGCCCGGGCCGTCCTGATGCTCGACGCGTATTTTGAGTCGCTGACCGGCGCCGAGAACCCGATGATGTTCGAGACGTCGGCGCGCTGGACGCTCGACGGCATGGACCTCGTCGTTCAGATCGACCGCGTCGACGAACTGCCCGACGGAAAGCTCGAGATCATCGATTACAAGACCGGCAAGAAGGTGCTCGACGAGCGCGTCCTGGCCGACGACACGGGCATCATGAACCTGTTCATGGCCGCGAACCAGCGGTGGCCCGGCCGCGTCGCGAAAGCCTCCTACCACTACATGGCAGTGAACAGGCGCGTCAGCATCTCGCCAACCGAGGCCGAGATCGCGGCCCACGCAGCCCGCATCCGCAAGCTCGCGGCCGAGATCGGCAAGGGCGAGTTCGAGCCGAAGAAAGGCGCGCTGTGCAACTACTGCGAGTTCTACGGCCCCTGCCCCGAGTGGAAGGTGAAGCCCTACATCGTCGCCGGCGAGACGCCGGAGGTCTTCCGCAAGCGCATCCGCCTCAGCTACTCGAAGATGGGCCTCTACGAGAACTGCCCCCGTTCCTACGGCAAGCTCTACATCCAGCGCATTCCGCCCAAGCCCCAGCCGTTCTTCAGCTTCGGCACGACGATCCACGAGACGTTCGAGAACATCTACAACCCCGCCCACCCGATCGAGAAACCAAGCCTGGAAGAGGTTCTCCGGATCTTCGAGGAGGTGCGTATGACGCATCGCGAGGGCTATGGA
>JAGOCE010000199.1 GCA_017998915.1 Candidatus Ozemibacteraceae bacterium | reverse complement strand
ATCGGCATCGCAGAAGAAGGCAAGGGATTCCGCAAAAAAGTTCCCATAATCAATCGAACTTTTGATACCATTTTTGTATGTGAAATTTTAGATTGGCATACGATTTGCTCTTGAACTTGAGGGGGATCTTTTATGAACAGATACTGCCTGAAAAGACTCAACCGGCGCTCCGGGCAGGGACTCGTGGAATACACCCTTGTCATCAGCCTGGTAGCTGTTGCTTTGCTTGTCGTGCTTTCGCTTGTCGGCCAGCTGATTCGCGATAATTATCTTGGAAATTTCCAGCGAGTCGCCGATTCCGTTCTCCCGTCCACCTCTTCGCCGCCCCCCTCCGGCAGTTGAGGGCTTTTCCGATTAAATCCCTTTCGTAATGTGGATAGGGTCTTGACACCCCCCAGGCCTGGTACTAGAATCGAGGTCAATTTCTGGGGGGAATTTTTTTGTGAAAATTATAAAGATTATCTCCGTTCTCGTGATCATCGCTTCCGTCATTGCCCTCGGCATTTTCGCGGGCAAGCAGATGTTCCGAATGCTGGAAGAGAAAAGCCAGGCGCCGGCCGCATCGGGACAGACCTCACCGGACACCACAGCGGCAACGGCACCTGCACCCTCGGTGTCTCCCGCAGAGCCTTCCGTGTCATCGACGGGCGGCATTTCCCCTGAAATCGCGGTATCGGCGCCAACGCCCGTCCCCCCGTCTGCCGGTGGTTCATCAGGGGCTCCCTCTCCCGCCGCATCTTCGGCTGGGGCAGCTTCAGCTTCGGTCGCGAACAAGCCCCTTCTCGGAAACGAAGTCGCCTACGCCTTGACGAACGGGGTCAAGGTCCGCGAATCTGCGACAACAGATTCGAAAGAACTGATGAGGGTCAACCAGGGAACGAAGGGTTTCGTTCTCGAGCACACCGATGGCTGGACAAAGATCAAATGGGACTTCAACAAGAAGATCGGCTGGACCCGCGACGATCTGCTTCTCATGGGGCCCCAGGAAGTTCTCTCGACGATGGTCGATCATAACGGGAAGCTGATCAGCGACCAGAGCGTCGCAAGCGTCACGGCATCCACCGTCGCAAGCATGACGGCCGCGCGGATTCAGGCGGCGACGAAGAAGGCGCAGACCATCGCAATGACGGTCAGTACCGCCGTTGCAAAGCCGGCGGCTCCGGCCGAAACGGTGAAGGGTTACGTGGCCGGCGGCAAACTTCCAGAAGAGGGAACGATCGTCGCAGACCCGCTCGCAAAAGTCCGGAGCAGTCCCGACGTGAAGTCCCAGCTTGTCGGCAAGGTGCCAAAGGGCCTCATCGTGAAGATCCTCTCCGCCCAGCAGGCCGGGAAATACATGTGGTTCCGCATTTCTTTCAACAACGGTAGAAAAGAAGGCTGGACGCGGGAGGACAACCTCCAGTTCTGATCAGGGTTCGCCGCCCTCTTCTCCGAGGACGATCCCGCGCCATTCCCATCCCCCCGGAACACGGTGGATGGCGAACTGGACGTTTCTGAAGCCGCCTTCCATCTCACTCCACCCGTGGGTGTTCGCATACAGCACCTGCTCGTCAGCTTTTTTGCTGATCGAGGCGATTTCAGCTTCGTTCGACCAGGCGATCTTGGCTTCCCGATGCTTCGCGAGGAATGCGATCAAATCTTCTCGTGCGGTCGGCTCGAGCTCGCTCTGCCACCATCCGACGTAGATATCCGTCGCGGCGAGCAACGTTTCGAGCTGAGCTGTTCCGCTCGCGGCAACTGCCGACATGATTTCCCGGGCAAGATCGGCGGCATCCGGTCGCGACCAGGGCCGTTTCCCGCCGCCGCGAATCCAATCGAGCTTTCCCCGGATCACGTCTCGGAAGGTCTTCTGGCCGTCTTCATCGGCGATCTGGGCACCGAACTCTTTCTCGATGCGCTCGTACCAGGGCCGGGCTGCTTCGAGATCCCCGATGTCGCACAAGTGGTTTGCGAGGGCCAGCATGAGCTGAGGAACATTGACGAGGACCGTCGATGTCTTGTCGTTCATGGTTCGAGTCAGAATCGATTCGGCTTCAGAAGCCTGACCACGCGCCAAGGCGTCGTAGAAACCGTTTTCGATGACAGTCGTGGCATCCTGCGATTCCTGCGTGGGGTCTTCAGGGACATCCTGAGCGAAGCCGGGAGCCAGGAACGCCGTTCCGGCAACGAATGCACCCGCGAGAGCGGCTGTCTTCCAAAATCGCCGCTTGTCGGCACGTCGGGCCGGGGCCACACATATTTCCAGAGACATATTAAAAGGCATACACCTCTCCTCCGATCCCCCTTCTGAGGTATCGGCCGGCGCCATATTACCCGTGCCGCAGGGGCCTGTCAAAATATTTCGCTCACGGCGTCCGGTATGCCTGCCAAATGCTCGAAAAGGTGTCGCTCCAGGCGATCCCGGGAGGTCCTTCTTTCGTCTCCCGCCAGGCAGATTCTCGCGCAAGCTGCCCGAAATACTCTTTCCGCGCTGCGATCAGCATCCATTTCGAGCCGAAGACGTACCTCACATCCGATTCGTAATGGAGAGCCTCGTCGTCACCGGGATCGAAAAAGGCCGTCATCGAAACCAACCGATGAAATTTGGCAACGGCTCCGAGAACGGGTTCGAGATCGAGATACCGATTGGATATATGGAACAGGAGGAGGCCGGATGGCGCGAGTTTTCTCATGTACAGGCCGATCGCTTCACGCGTCAGCAGATGCATCGGAATGGCATCCGAGGAATAGGCGTCGAGAATGATCAGATCATATTCCCCATCCGGGGCTTTTTCCAGATTCACTCTCGCATCGCCGGTGACGATGCTCGTTCGTGCGGCGGTATCGTGAAGAAAACTGAAGAGGTCGGGGTTTTGCGCGATCCGGATGATGAGCGGATCGATCTCGTAGAAAACGAATTTCTGCCAGGGCCTGCCGTAGGCGGCGATTCCGCCGGTTCCGAGACCGACCACGGCAACACGTCCGGCACGCCTTCCGATAGCCATTTCACGGAACACCTTGCCGACCGGGCTCTCACGGGAATAATAAAACAACGGTATGTTCCGCCTGCCGGCCTCGCGCAGTTGTCCTCCATGATGGATATTCCCGTGCTGGAGGAGATGAAACCTGCCGCCGCCGGTCTCGACCACCTGAAATGCGCCGTAGAAACTCCGGGCTCTCAAAATCACCGTCTGGTCGTGGAGGGCCGGCCCTGCCCCACCGATGATGCTGACGGCAAAGACGATCCCCCAGAATGACGGCTGCCAAAACACCATCGCGGTCATGGCAAGCCCGCTCGCGATCGGCATGAGTAAACGTCCTGCAGATGGCGCCGCTCCAAATGCGCCAATGATATATAGCAGCACATACATCGTTGTCATCCCGATACCGACGGTCACGGCTCGCCGAAACGAGCGTTTTTCCAAACGAAGCCGTGACGCAGGGAAAAACAGGGCCGCGGCAACGAGCATCAGGGGATACTCGATGATATCGGGAAACAGGCATGGGGCGGCGATGCCATTGAACGAGCCTCCGGCGGCCCCACCCACGGCAAGGGTCAGGTAGAACGCCGTGAGCCGGCCGGCAGGGGGGCGGGTGACGGCCAGCATGCCGTGGAAGGCCAGGCACGTCACGAAGAACGCCGCCAGGTGGACGATGAGCCGTATGGAAATCGATGCGGCCCCGCCCTGAAGGAAGACGGGGAGAAGAACGGCGTATGCGGCCGGCATGCTGACGAGAACCGGCCAGGATATCGGCCGGACGCCTGGGGCGAAGACGATGACGAATGACAGCAGATACGCGGCAAGAGGAACGACCCAGAACAGCGGCAAGGGGGCCACATCGGTCGTGATATGCGTCGTCACGCCCGCGAGAAGACTTGCCGGAATGGCGCTCCAGACGAACCACATCCAACCTGGGCAATCTTCCGCCGTTGCCTCGGATACGGGTTCGCCAATCCCGGTTCGCTCTGGGCGCAAGATGGACGGCGACGACGCCATGGCAAGCATGCAGGCGAAGACGGCCAGGATGAAGACGGCGAAACCGATACTCCACCAGCGGGCTTGGACGGCGAGGGAAAAGGAGGGTTCGACGGCGAACGGGTAGGCGAGCAACGCGGCGAAGCTCCCTATATTGCTTGCACTATATAATGGATACGGGTCCGTGGAGCGATCGCCACGTGCGACAAGAAACCAACCCTGAAGGAGAGGCGCCGTCGCCGCCAGGACGACGCACGGCAGGCCCAGCGTCCGAAACAGGCGGAGCAACAGAGACCATTCCGGCCGTCCCGGAAATCCCCCGCTGTCCACGGCTGCCTGCAGACGGGAGATATCGAGCGGAAGCAGGGGAAGGACACCGAGCAGGAGGAGAAGATGTACCGGCGCCCCTCGCTGTGGGCCGATCCCTGCGATTCCCAGATGCGCGTAACCGTATCCGGCGAGAAGCGCTGTCTGAAAAAAGGCGAGACAAACGGCCCAGACGGCAGGAGCCCCGCCGAAAGCCGGCAGGAGAGCCTTCCCGGCCATCGGCTGAATCAGAAACGTCAGGAATGCACCGAGGCCGCTCGTGACCGCGAAAAGAACGACGACCGCCCTCATCGGGGCGCAACCGTGGATATCACACGTTGCCGGCCGCCGTGGAACCGACGGTCATCGTCCGAAAACCCAAGCATCATACGGGGATTTCACACCGTATGACGAGCGTATCGCGTCGAGACGCTGAACAACGAAGGATACCGAGACCTTCCCCCGCTTGAGGCGGAATTTTTCGAGGCCCCACGGCGTGTTGGGAACGGAGCGCCGGAAAAAAAACTTTCCCTCGACGGGAGGCTTGCCGGGACGCGTGACCGTGACTTCCCGCTTGTTTCCGCGGTCTTTCGTCGTGGTTGATAGATTCATTCTGACCCGGTTTATCTCGATCGAATCCGCCGGTTTCGGTTCGAAATCGGGCCGACGGAGTTCTGACAGCAGCAGAAGAAAATCCTTGGCCGCTTCCTGATGTGACGGTTCGAATCCCTCGAAGCGCGAGTAGATTTCCGACGTCCTGCTGATGACGGCGTCGGCCCGGTGGCCCGTTTCGTTCACCCTGAACGCGTAATAGGATTTCGCTTTTTCTGGGTCCTGGACGCAGGCGTGAAAGATCACCTGATTCTGGCCGTCGCCGAGCCCCTGGAAATATCCGATCGCGCAGCCGAGGCGCTCGGAGGCCTGTTTCACCGACCCGCGATACTGGGCATTGATCTCGAACGCTTCCCATTCGCCGGCCTCCGCGATATTATTCGGTCCGATACACATCAGACAAAACAGAAGAGCGAGTGAGACCGTCAGCCCGTTTCCAGAGAGCCGTCTCAACGTCCATCCATGATCCGCCACGATTTTTGTTGCCATTCGACACCTCCCAGGCCGTTCGCCGTTTACACGTTCCACTTCCGGCCGTTCACACGAATACTTTACCACAGGGGAATCCCGGACGTTTTCCACCATGCTCAACCGAGTCGCAGCCGCTTCATCATATCGTCGGGTCGATCGTGATCCGCTCATTTCACCGCCAGGCTGGAAAATTCCACCATGCATCGAATATAGTAATACCATGTCGAAACTTGTCCAGACTTCTCTTCATGCCCGTTCCCAAGATACGAACGGCGCTCGTCGCGGTCTGTCGCTGATCGAGATGATCATCGTCGTGTCGGTCATCTCGGTTCTCGCCCTGATGGCCCTGCCGACCGTCGAACTGTTCGATATGAAGACCCGGGAGCGCATGCTCCGCGACCGCCTGTATGACATGCGTCTCGCCATCGACCGGTACAGGAACGCCCGCATGGACAATCTGCCGCCGAAAACCATCAAGACGCTTCTGGAAATCATTCCTGAGGCCGAAACCCGTTCCCGGGCAAGCGAAGGGCCCTTCCTCACCCTCGGCCAAGCCCAGAATCCCTTCACACCCAACGACGATATGTTTCGCTGGGACCTGCGGTTCGTGGCAACCTCACCGGTAGACAGCATCTGGGTGACGAACGTCGCGAGCATCGAGCAGGGCCTGGGCGACACCTACCGGGTATTCGATATCCGGTTTCCAGCGGATCCGGCGTTCATCGGCGGATGGAGGATCGGTTTCGACGATACGCTCTACAAAGATTGGTGACAAGGAGAGGAGAAAAAATAGAATGAACAGTGCATGTTGCAGACCCACAGTCGGATCGTCCGCCTGTCATCCGCAAACGTCCGGTTTCTCGCTCATGGAGCTCCTCATCGTCGTCGGCGTCATGGCGGCGCTCGTCGGTCTCGCGATGCCGTTCTATAGCGACTACATTGCCCAGAGCGAAGTCGCCGTGATGAAGACAAATCTCAAAGCCCTTCGCAAGGCGCTGATGGAATATCGCACCGATCACGGGAGTTATCCCTTAACGGCCGACGTCGGCATTCTCGCAACGACAACGCTCGGCAAGGGGTATCTCCTCGATTTTCCGAAAGACCCGATGAAAGAGCACCAGTCGATTGCGACGTGGGGCTACAAGTATCCTCCGACAAACGGGACCGAGTATGAGCTCGATCCAGTCTACAGCAGCGTGATCAACGAGTGATTCATGTCCTGAATCCGGCGACTCGGGAAAGAAACGTCTTGGGAAGATCCGCGCGCAGCTGAACCGCCCCTTCCAGCCATTCTTCCCGGAGAATTCGGCCCAGGAGCCTGATGTCTTTCAGGATCAGCGCGTTCGAAGGCACCGTGAGCTCAACCGTCTCGAACGACGCGCGCATCTTTTCCTCCATCATCCGCCGGAGTTCTTCCAGATTTTCCCCGGTCCGGGCCGACAGGAAGATCGCACCGGGGAACATCGCGGAAAGAGCTTCGCGGTTGTGGGGAACGCCGCGGTCGATTTTATTGAAAACGATGATCCGATCAGGGTCTTCGAGTTCCATTTCCTGAAGGACCCGTTCGACGGCAGCCAAGTGTTCGCGGGCCTGGACGTTCGACACGTCACAGACATGGATCAGCACCTGGGAATGCCGGACATTCTCGAGGGTAGCGCGAAACGCCCGAACCAGGCCGTGCGGGAGTTTTCTGATGAAGCCGACCGTGTCGGAAAGGATGCCCCAGAGGCCGCCGGCCAGTTCGACGCGCCGTGCCGTGGGATCGAGGGTCGTGAACAGCCCGTCGCACACCCGGACGGTCGAACCGCTCAGGGCGTTCAGGAGGGTCGATTTTCCGGCGTTGGTATAGCCGACCAACGCGAACAGCGGCGCATACCGGTCGGTACGCTTGCGGCGCTGGAGATCGCGATCCTGCACCACTTTGTCGAGTTCGTCGTTCAGTCGTTTGAGGCGCAGTTTCAAGACACGCCGATCAGTCTCGATTTTGGTCTCGCCCGGGCCTTTCAGGCCGATGCCGCCCCGTTGTCTCGACATTCCCCCGTATCCGCCCGCCAGCCGGAGAAGCG